>SKLD01000278.1 GCA_007123395.1 Opitutales bacterium | reverse complement strand
TTAGGCCGACGTCCGGGGGAACGATAAGTGTTCATAGCGACCCGGTGGTATCCCTCCCCGTGACGGTGGCGACGACTGCCGGGCCTGTCTTCGCTCCGCTTCCGCCGTCATTTATCGAAGCGGTGCCCGGAACTCCCGTTGTTTTCGACTCCGGCGAATGGTTTCCCGGCGACGACTCCGCCACTGGCGTTTTCGCCGTGAGCAGCGACGACTCGGTGCTGGTCGCTTCAGTCGTGGACGATGAACTTGTTCTCACGCCGTTGGCGGCGGGCGAGGCAACAGTCGAACTCACCGTAGACGGGGGCAATGCGCCCGGCTTCAGCCATAGCATGCGCGTCCTCGTTTACGGCGAGCCCTTTGCTGTCGCGGAAAGTACCTATATTTTCGATACGTGGTCGGCGGACGAGCCTGCCGGAAGCTACCCGTCGCACATGCTCTTTACACAAAGCGATGTGACTGACCCCGGCCTTGGCACGCCGCTGCTGCACGCTTATCGCATTCCGCCGGAGGATGCGCGGGAGCCCGAGGATGTTCTTTTTCCCTACGCCGCCACTCGGCGTACGCGCATCAACGGACTCGGCGACGAAGGTGTCAGCTTTATCAATACGGGGCGCGGACGTGATCTCGGTGCGGCAGTGCTCACCCTCGACACGATAGGCGCGTCGGATATCCGCGTCTCGTGGACGGCTGGCACGGTCCTGCCGAACAGCCGCGTCTACGCCCTGCGCCCGCAGTTCCGCACGGGCCTCGACGGGGCGTGGACCGATCTCACCGGTCCGCAGGGGGCTCCCCTGACCTACGTGCGGCACGAGACCGCCGGGCATACCCGGACCTTCGGTCCTGTCCTGTTGTCGCCGAGCTTGGAAGACCTGCCCTTTGTGCAGCTCCGTTGGAAATACCACCATGTGTCCGGCGACAGCGGTCCGCGTGCCGCCCTCCGCCTTGACGACATCATCGTTGGCGCCGGTGCGCCGAACAGCTTTGCGGACTGGCTTGTATACGAGATTCCCGACGCCGCCCTTCGCGCCGATCCGCAATTTGCGGGGCCGGGTGCCGATCCGTCGGCGCAGGGAGTCCCCAATCTCATGCGTTTCGCTCTCGGCCTTGGGCTGGCGCAACCTCCCGCGCCGCGTTTGCCCGCCCTGCAGTCCGCAGCGGACGGGTGGGTCTACCGCTTTCCCTTTGATCCGGACCTTGGCGACATCGTCTACCGGGTTTTTATGTCGGAAAACCTCGCTGACTGGTCCGAAGTTTTCGTCCATTCAGGCTCCGATACGGCTCCTCAAACCGTCGAAGGTTGGCTGGAATTGTACGTCCCTCCCGCGCCCCGGCTTTTCTACCAACTCACGGTCGAAGAGGCACCGGAGTAACCGTGGATTGCCCCCGGATAGGGTTCTGGCGGCAAGGTGGCGCGGGTATCTTTTGGATCACGGAAATCGGTCGGGAAGTTCGTCAATCTGTTATCCGCGTCGTTTGTCTCTTTCCATAGGATCGCTTCCACAGGATCTCCCGCTTTCGTTGGAGGGCCGATTTGAAGTCCCTGAAGAAACGGGATTGCGCTCGGTCAGGAATCTTTCTACTTTCGATCCCATGAACGCAAATGGCACTTCATGGCAGAGATCGGTGTGCCTTGCTGGGCGCGTCTTCGGAGTTTGGTTGATTCTTGCGTGGCCTGTGGAATCAGGTGCTTTGTGGACCGATTTCACGGGACCGGAAAAAGGATGGAAGGTTTCTCCGTGGTTCGGTGCATTCCACAGTGTGGCCAAGGATGCGGGTTGGGTATATCATCCCGCGCATGGTTGGGTGTGGGCGCAGGGGCCGACGGAGAGCAATTTTTGGATGTGGGAGGAGGTGCCCGGGTGGACGTGGACGGCAAACACGGTTTACCCCCATTCTTACGATCCAGACTATCCCGGATGGATGTATTTTGAAGGAGAGACCGGTGTCCGGTTCCGCCTCACGGGAGCGACAAAGCAGCGCGATCATCCCGTTGCGGTGGCAACGGAACCGGCCCACGGCGAGTACGGGGTCCCTGTGGATTTATCGTTCGTCGAGGTGACTTTCGACCGTCCGATGGCGGCAACGGCGGCGTGGGACGTGCCCCGGGAGTGGGGCGGTTCCTTTGCGTTGTGGTCGGCGGACCGCCGCAGTGTCGCCATCCATCGGTTCGATGCGCGGAGCCTCCTGCCCCCTCTTTCAGTCATTCGTTTTAGGTTGAACCCTGCGGGTAACGGGTTTGCCGACCCGCAGGGGACGCCCGCATTGCCCTATACTTTTGCCTTCACGACAGGCCCTGTGGAGACATCGGGGCCGCGTATTGTGCGGACCGATCCCCCAAGCGGTGCCGTGGATGTGGATCCATGGTTGGACACAGTCGAAATTGAGTTCAATGAACCCATGGCGCGACATGGCGGGTTCGCCAGTTCCAATTGGTGGCCGTGGTCGATCTCATGGTCGGATGACGCCCGCATCTGCTTTGTTGCGCGGGAATCCCGCGACACACCGCTATACGCCCAAAAAGTGCAACTGCGGCCCATCAATTTCCGCACGGCGGCGGGTGTCGACCTCGTCGTCGACGCCTTTCTCGCTTTTGAAACCGCCCCGCCGCCGTCGACCCGAGTCGCGGGGGATCCCGCCAAAGGGTTCTACTGGCCGTATTACCTCTTTGTCCCCCCGCATTTGGAATCACCTGTCAGGCTGCTGGTCGAAACCAACAATACAGGAACATGGTCGGATGATCCTTGGGTACACGAAGAGAGCGCTCTCGCTCTTCTCAAACGACGATCCGCCTTCGCTGCCGAAATAGGCTGCCCCCTTCTCGTTCCGGTCTTCCCACGCCCCTTTTCACCCGCGGCACCCGAGCCGGGCGGGATATACGTGCATGCCCTCGACCGGTACAGCTTGGACGATCAATGGCAGGGGCTGGAACGCATTGACCTCCAAATCGCCGCAATGATCGACGATGCTCTTGGGCGTCTGCGTGATACCGGGCATTCGATGGCTTCACGGGTTTTCATGATGGGGTTCTCTGCCTCGGGTGCGTTCACGTGCCGGTTCGCGATTCTCCATCCCGAACGCGTCAAAGCGGCGGCCGCCGGTGCCGGGGGCGGATGGCCGATGGCACCCGTGGCCACTTGGGAAGGCACCCCGCTGAGGTATCCCGTAGGCGTTTTCGATTACGAATCCCTCACCGGAAGAACCTTCCCCCTCGAAACGTTTCGCAACGTCGCCCTCTATCTCTACGTGGGCAGTCAGGACACGAACGACGGGCTCGATGTGCGCGGAATACCGGAGACGGAAAAGGTGCAGATACACGCCTTGCTCAACTGGCCCTCCGATCCCTTTATCGCCAACCGATGGCCCCTCGCAGAGGCCATGTACAATGCCGCCGGGGCGAACGCCACGGTGGTCATCTATCCCGGGGTCGACCATCGGATCAGCCAGGAAATGTATCAAGATTTGGCGGCATTCTTCCGCCAAAACCGTTAAGCGGGCCAAGAAAATCAAATTATAATGTTGTAATAACCGCTCCGTCTCCGCCCCCATTTTACGGGCGACATCTCGGTGTTCACGCCCGCCTTACGGCAACGCTACAAGCTTCCGAGGGGGTGGTCGCCTAAATTCCCATTTTGGATTTAAAAGTTTGTGCGGCGCGGCGCGACATCTGCACTCTCTCGCCGTCTTTGAGGGTGACGAGTAAGCCGCCGTTGAACCACGGCTGGATATTTTTGATCCACTTGAGGTTGATCATTTGTTTGCGATTAGCGCGGAAGAAGAGGCGCGCGGGCAGGCGTTGCTCCATGTAGTTGAGAGTGCGGCTAATGAGCGGTTTTTCATTATCGAAGAAGAAGCGCACGTAGTTGTCTTCGCTCTCAAGAAGGCGAAGTTTATCGTATTCCACGAACCAACAGCTGTCGCCGTCCTTGATGAAGATCTGGTCGTATTCATTTTCCTCGTTGATTGTTGTCGCGGCACTGGAGATGCGCTCGTATTTTTCGAGGCGCGTACGGATGGCGTCGAGCAGATCGCGGGGTTGGAACGGCTTGGTGAGGTAGTCATCGGCTCCAAGGCCGAGGCCCTCGCGGATGTCGGCAGGATCTGTTTTGGCGGAAAGAAAGAGGAAGGGCACGACGGCGGTGGAGGGGTCGCCCTGGAGTGCCTCGAAGACGCCGAAACCGTCGACCTCCGGCATCATGATATCGCAGACGATGAGGTCGGGGGTACTTTTTCGCGCGGCTTCGATGCCGATGCGCCCGTTCTCGGCGGTTTGCACGGAAAATCCGTTGGCTTCGAGGAGGTCAACGAGGGGAAGGCGGACTTGCTCGTCGTCTTCAATAACAAGGATGTTCGTCATTTTGCGGTGTTTTGGGAATCGGTGTGCGTGTCTGCGGGAAGGATTACTTCGAATCGCGACCCTTTACCTAGATTCGAGCTAAAGCGGATTGTGCCGGAGTGCAATTCCACAGAGCGTTTCGCGATATAGAGACCGAGGCCGGTGCCTTTGACGGTGCCCACGTTGCCGGCGCGGTGGAAGGGCTCGAAGAGAGCGGGACGGTCTTCTTCGGGTATGCCGATGCCATGGTCTTCGACGCTGAGACGGAGCCCGCCGCCGCCGAGACCGACGTGGAAGCGTGCGGCTTCGCCAGGCGGGGAGTACTTGATCGCGTTGGAGAGGAGGTTGTGGAAGATGTGGTTGAGCAGCGCGGTATCGAGCCGGAACCGCCCGCCCGGCGGCAGATCGTTGGAAAACCGGATGCGTTCCGCTCCGTGGATGGTGCGCAGTTCCTCCACAAGGCTTTCGCAAAACGCGGCGAGGTCGACGGGTTTGGGATCGAAGGGCAGCTTGCCCGCCTCGCTCCGGCTGACGAAGAGCACGTCGTCGAGCATGTCGTTCATTCGCTTGAGG
>SKLD01000317.1 GCA_007123395.1 Opitutales bacterium | reverse complement strand
TCCTCAGAGCAAACGAAGCGGAGGATGCCTACTGGCAGTCCATCTGGAAAAAGGCCGCTTGATGACAAACTTTGTGATTACACCCCCCCGCGGAGGATCTGGTGCCGGGGGATATTGTGCATTTGGAGTCGGGGGATAAGGTGCCTGCCGACGTACGCCTGTTCGAGGTGCGCTCGCTGCGTGTGGAGGAAGCTGCCCTCACCGGTGAATCGGTGCCGGTGGAAAAGTCGGCCGAGCGAGCCGACAAAGACGCGCCGCTCGGTGACCGGAATTGTATGGGTTTTTCGGGTACTCTTGTCGCCTACGGAAAGGCGAAAGGCGTGGTTGTTGCCACCGGTGCGAAGACCGAACTGGGGAAGATCAGTGAGATGACCGCTTCGGAGAAGGGGATGACAACGCCACTTCTGCGCCAGATCGCGCAGTTCGGGCGCATCCTCACGGTGGTGATCATCGCGGCGGCGGCGCTCACCTTCCTCTTCGGCACCTTTGTGCGCGGCTATGCTTGGGACCAAATCTTCCTTGCCGTCGTAGGCCTCGCTGTTGCGGCCATTCCCGAAGGCCTGCCCGCCATCCTCACGATCACGCTCGCCATCGGCGTGCAGCGGATGGCAAAGCGCAAGGCCATTATCCGAAAGCTTCCCGCCGTCGAGACACTCGGTTCGGTGAGCGTAATTTGTTCCGACAAGACGGGCACGCTAACCGTCGGGGACATGACGGCGACGCATGTGGTTACTTCCACGGGGACTCTTTCGGTATCGGGCACTGGTTACGATCCGGAAGGACAAATCACCCGCGAGAGCGAAAACGGGGCCGAATCGGAAGCGGCCGAGGATCCGGTGCTGCGGGAGATTGCCGTGGGCGGAATCCTTTGCAATGATTCAACCTTGCGTCAGAAGGACGGCAAGTGGACCGTCGAGGGTGATCCAACAGAGGGCGCATTACTTGCCTTCGGACGCAAGGCTGGCCTCGACCGCGACGAGTTGGAGGGCGAATGGAAGCGCCGCTCGTCTGTTCCTTTCGAATCGGAGCACAAATACATGGCTTCGCTCAACGAAAGCCCCGAAGGCGGCGTGAGGGTGTTTCTCAAGGGAGCGCCCGAGATTGTTCTCCAGTATTGTTCTAAACAGCGCGGTCCAGACGGCGATGAAGATCTGGATACGGACAAGTGGCATGAGGCCATGGATCGGCGCGCCGAGGACGGGGAGCGTCTTCTGGCCCTTGCGGTGAAAGAAGTGCCGGACGACACATCCGATATAGAGCATGAAGACGTGAAAGACGGTTTCGTCCTCCTCGGTCTCTTCGGGCTCATGGATCCGCCGCGCGACGAGGCGGTCGACGCTGTGCAAACCTGCCACGAGGCGGGTGTCGAAGTGAAGATGATCACCGGCGACCACGCCAAGACGGCGTTCGCCATCGGAAAGAGACTGGGCCTCGACGGCAAAGGCAAAGCGGTCACGGGCGCGGAGCTTGAGGCTATGTCCGACGAGGAAATGCGCAAAGCCGTCGTCGAGACGAATGTCTTTGCCCGCACGAGTCCGGAGCACAAACTTCGCCTCGTCAAAGCGCTCCAAGCCGAAGGCCGTATCGTCGCTATGACCGGTGACGGTGTGAACGACGCGCCCGCCCTGAAATCAGCGGATGTCGGCGTCGCCATGGGCGTCAAAGGTACGGAAGCCGCCAAAGAAGCCGCCGAAGTCGTTCTCGCGGATGATAACTTCTCCTCCATCGAGCATGCCGTGGAAGAGGGGCGACAAGTCTACGACAATATCCGGAAATCAATTCTATTTATTCTGCCGACCAATGGAGCGCAGGCGGGGGTCGTCATTGCCTCCGTCCTTGGCGGTCTCACACTGCCGCTTACCCCGGTGCAGATTCTGTGGGTCAACATGATCACAGCCGTCACACTCGCCTTGTCGCTCATTTTCGAGCCGGCGGAGGAAAACCTCATGAAGCGCCCGCCACGCGATGCCGGTGAAGCCATCATGCCCGCGTTTTTCCTTTGGCGTATCGGCTTTGTCTCCGTCCTTATCATGTGCGGATCTCTCGGAATGTTTCTCTGGAAACAGGGACTGGTGGATGACCTCGATCAAGCCCGAACGGCGGCGGTCAACGCCCTCATCGCCGGGCAGATCTTCTACCTGCTCAACAGCCGTTTCATGCATGCTTCATCCCTGCGCTTCAATATTCTCTTCGCCAACCCGAAGGTGGCATATGCCATTCTGTTTATTATCGGTGCGCAGATACTCTTTACCTACTTGCCGCTTATGAACCTGTGGTTTGGGACGAAGCCGATTTCCCTGATGGCTACCGTCCCGATCCTCGCCGTGGGCGTTATCGTGTTCTTCGCCGTGGAGCTGGAGAAGGCGGTCGTGCGCCGATGGTTTGGCACGAATTGATTGGCTCGGGGAAGTGGCTTACTCGTCATCCTCATCAATACCGTAATCGACGGGGACGGGGCAGCGGCGGTAGATAACGTGGTAGACCGCGCCCACCATGAAACTGCCGCCGACGATGTTGCCGAGAACCACCGGCACGGCGTTTTTCCATAGCCCGCTCCATGGAATCGGTGAGAAGCCGGCCGGAATAATCTCCGGATGCATGAGCCCGACGAGAATGCCGCGCGGGATGAAGTACATGCTCGCCACGATGTGCTCCAGGCCGATCGCACCCAGTGCAAGGAGCGGCAGGATCACCGCGACAACCGAATCGGTCACGCTGCGGCCGGCGAGAGACATCCAGACAGCAATGCACACGAACAGATTGCCGAGTATAGCGAGAACGAAGGCCTCGTGAAACGGCAGTGTGGCTTTGTCGTGGCCGATCAGAAAAGCGGCTTCGCCGATCGCGGTTCCGCCCCGTGTGGCCAGTCCGGAGATGGCGAACAAGACGGCAAGCCCGCCGGCGCCAATGGCATTGGCGAAGAGGACGATAGCCCAGTTGCGCAGCAGTTGCTGCAATGTGATCTTCCGCGCGGCGTAGGTCATCGCGAGGAGATTGTTGCTTGTGAATACCTCCGCGCCCGCGAGAATCGCGATAACGTATCCCGTCGCGAAAGCGAGGCCTCCGAAAATCCGCAAGAGCGTGAGCGGGAGTTCCGTATCGCTGATGAGCACGGTGTGGAACAGTCCCCCGAGTCCGATAAACCCGCCGGCTAGAATCCCCAGCATAAAGGTCTGCAGAAAGGGAGCGCGGGCCTTCACCAAACCTACCCGCTCCACCTTTTGCGCGATTTCACCCGGAGAATACGCCTCTGAACCGTAAATGGCTGCCATTGCAGAAAAAGAATGTTGGAGCGTTTTCCCGCGGTCAAGTGAACCCGGTCGTCATCGCTCCGAAATCCGCGCCAACTCTAACCGGAACATCGTGGAAAACAAAACGCGGTGCATGCAGGTTGGATGGCGGACGTGCCCGGTGCGTGGCGCGGGCAGAGCCGCGCCACTCCATGGTGGGTGCGTGAATCATCCAACGAGGGCACACCTCCGTGTGCGCTGTTGCGGTTGTTCGGGGTGCTGACAACGCGGGAGCGCCTTCCGCGCTCTTTTTCACGTTCACGCTTTCTGCGAAAGGGCCGGGGGCCGGGCAATCCCGCGCAGGAGCCGCCCGAGGATATCCGTGCCGGTGACGACGCGGGGCTTGTCTGACCAGAGGAGAATGACGTCGTCCTCCACGATGTCGTCGCCGCCTGCCGCGTCCGCCCGCGTTCGGTAGCGCTGGATCAACTCGCCGAGCCGCGCCTTCGGGTCCCGCGCAATGATCGGGCGGTGGCAGTGCCGGTGCGGGTGGAAGCGCTCCGGCGCGAAGAGCGCCTCGCGCAGAAAGCCGGCCGTTTGCAGGACGAGACGCGGCTCCCCGGTGTCGTCGACAAGTACCACCCAACTCTTTCCCGGACGGCTGATTTTCCGCAGAAACGGGTCGTCCGGCGTCGGTTGGATTTGCGGAAATCGCGGGCGCGGTCCCTCAAACTCCAGCGTGACAATGCTCTCCGGGTCAACGGGTTCGCCCTCTTCGTCCATCGGCACGTCGTCGAGTTCGAGGAAATTCAGCGCCCCGCGTCCTTCCACCCGCGCGATCTCGCTGCCTTCGGCCTCCATGTGCAGTTCAATGACACGGCGCAGGTCGCGCTCGCGGTAGAGCCGCAGCTCCTCGCCACCAAGCCAGTGGTCAAGAGCCCACGCCGTGGGGCGGGCGACCGGATAGAGAACAGCTTGGTAGACACGCAGCACCGGGGCAAGCAATGCCGCCATGCGCAGCGCATTCCGCGTGAAATACGACTGCGGCAGGATCTCCGCGAAGATCGTGATGACGACCGTTGAAAAGAGAAACGCCGCCACGCCCCCCATCACCGAACCCGAGAGAAGCGCGAGCAGCACATTCACCCCCACGTTCCCCCACAGGATCGTGACGAGCGCGAAGTTCGCGTCCTCGCGCAGCTCACGTACGCGCACCGCCCCCGCGTTGCCTTTCTTTGCCTCCACCTCCAGCTCCAGCTTGCCCACCGAAAAGAGCCCGAGGTTGAGCCCCGACAGCATCCCCGACTGCGTCAGGCACACCAATATCCCCGCCCATGTCAAAAGTGTCATGCGCGGGAGCGTGGTGCAGCGGCGGGCTGGCGTCAGCTTGAAAAGGCGTATTTGCTGATTCTCGCCGGGTCGCTTTTTTCGCTTTCGACGTTGGCCTTCATCTTCCCAATGGTCGCCGGGTGGATTGCTTATGAGTGGATCTTCTGGTTCCCGCACGACGGCGAAGAGGACGCCGACCCGACGGAGGATACGAACCAAGCACGCAAGGTTCCGGAGATTGTTGGAAAGGAAGGGAAAACGGTAGTGGCGTTGAGGCCGACAGGCCGTGTTCGGATTGACGGTCGGGACTACACGGCCGTTTCCTCTGGAGGCTGGGTGGAAAGCCTGTC
>SKLD01000503.1 GCA_007123395.1 Opitutales bacterium | reverse complement strand
GCCTGGCGGGATTCATGAAGACACTGAAGCAGCGCTACAGCGTGTGGTATAACGGGGAGCGGGGGCGCGTGGGGACGTTGTGGGCGGAGCGCTACAAGAGCTGTGTGGTGCAGGACTCGCCGCAGGTGCTGCGTGTGGTGGGTGCGTATATCGAGCTGAACCCGGTGCGCGCGGGCTTGGCGGAGCGTGCGGCGGCCTACCGCTGGAGCGGGTATGGGGCGGCGGCGGGCGGTGAAGCGCCGGCATCGCTGCGGACATGGGCGCGGTCGGGGATTGTGGGGATGCTGGGGAAGGAGAGAAAAGAGGGAGAAGGAGAGGAGTCTCGTCGGGGCGGGACTTCGCTATGTCCGGGAGCAGCGGGAGAGAGTGAGGAGGCGCGGAAGTTTGTTGAATCGTATGGATTGCTGGTACGGGTGAAGGATGATACGGATCGAGAGGAAGACCGGGAAAGGGACTCGGACGACAAGGCAGTGGCTCCGGACCTAATGCGGAGGATTCCCGGATTTCTGCGGGGTGCCGCGGTGGGGACGCGAGGATTTATCTCGGGTATTTCGGGCTATTTGGGCCGGAAGCGGGATACCCCCCCCGTCGTTTGCCTCGACAGCGGCAGCATGGCGGCGGTTTTTCAGGCGCGGACGCAGCGTCGACGCGAGCGGTCTACGGCAGTTGACGAAGGATGAAGTGACCTCGTCCCCTCTTTGACTTAGCCTTTATCGAACTCGGTGTATTTGCAGGCGTTGCCACGGGCTTTTTCGACAGGATACTTAGCGGCGTTCTTTCGCAGTTTATCGGCGATGGCATCCGCAATGTCGATGGAGCACACGTTGGCGAATTCGAGGGCGTAGATAACGACATCGGCCAACTCATCGCGGATACCTTCGGCTTTTCCGGAATCGGCGGCGGCGCGGGCGCTTTCCGCACCGTCGTGCCAGAGAAAATGCTCCATGAGTTCGGCGGCTTCGCCCGCGAGGGCCATAGAGAGATTTTTCGGGTTGTGGTATTTTTCCCAGTCCCGTTCCCGCGCAAAGGCGAGTACGTTTTCCCTGAGTTCGGATACGGTTGTCTGCTGGTCGCCCATTCCCGGAATCGAAGCGAGGATCCCCGGAGAAGGCAAGACAGCGCGCAAGCGACAGCCAATCCGCACGCAGGACGGCTCATTTTCCTTTACAGGGCGAGAGGCGAACGAACACATTTGCTTTTTCCGAGCCGTCGCCGGCAGACGACAATCGTTCAACCGTTTTCTTTTCCGCATTCACCTGTCAGCTATCAATTCCGTTAACGTAAATGTCCGCAACAGATTACCGCACCCAAACTTTGGATGAACTCGCCCGCCGGGCGGGGAATGTGTCCTCGCGCAACGCCTTGATTGGCTTCGACGGGTTCGTCGACAAGATCGTGAAAGCCGTCGACAAACGCTCGGGGCAGGGGAAGGCGTTCACGCCAATCCGTCAGATCGCCGATTTCGGAAAGCGCATCAGCGACGCGGCCGGCCACAGCGCGAACATTGAGCTGTTTCCGGAGCGCGAAAAGATCGGCGGAAACGGCCCGATCATGGCCGAGGCCATCCGCGCTACTGGAGCGACAGTGCGCTATATCGGTGCGCTCGGAAAGCCGCCGCACCCGGTTTTCGAGGAGTTCGCCGCCACCACGCAGGCGGTGAGCGTGTGTGATCCGGGTATCACGCATGCCGTCGAGTTTGAGGACGGCAAGATCATGCTCGGGATGATGGCGAGCCTCGACGAAATCACATATTCGCGACTCGTTCAAACAATGGGCGAAGGGCAGATGATCGACGCGTTTTCGCGCGCGGATCTCATCGGAATGGTCAATTGGACGATGATTCCCAACATGACCTCGCTCTTGTCAAACCTTCTTGAGCGGGTTTTTCCGAATCTCGGACCGCGCGAAACGGGGCGCAGCTTCTTTTTTGATCTCACCGACCCCGCCAAGCGTTCGGACGGCGACCTTCGCTCAGTGCTCGACGTGATCTCGCGCTTCCGCACACAGGGAAGTGTGACGCTCGGTCTGAATCTTGCCGAGGCGCGCCAAGTGACGCGCGTGCTCAGCCTCAAGGAAATCGACGGCGACGATTCGGGCAGCCTGCGCGAGGCTGCCGCCCGCCTGCGCAACAAGCTGGAAATCGGTTGCGTGGTGATCCACCCGCGCGCGGGTGCGGCTTGTGCGACCAAAGCGGACAGCTGGTATGTAAAGGGGCCCTACTGCGAACAACCCGTCATCTCCACCGGCGCGGGCGACCACTTTAACGCCGGTTTCTCCACCGCGCAGATGCTCGGTTTGACGCCTCCTGCCTGTCTCACCGTGGCCGTCGCCACAAGCGGACAATACGTGCGCACGGCCCGCAGCCCGTCGTTGCACGACACGGCTTCCTTCATCCAAGACTGGAAGGGCGAGGCACCTTGAGAGGAACGATACGCTCCGTTTTCGTCCCAAGAGCGGCTTGCACTCCGTACATAATCCTGCCAGTGTCGTTTTTGTAATCCCACCATGCCGAAAAACAACGACGATACACGGGGCTTTCTCATCAGCTTCGAAGGCTCCGAAGGGAGCGGCAAGACCACCCAAACAAGCCGCATAGCAGACTGTTTCGAGTCAGCGGGCTATGAGGTCGTAGTCACGCGCGAGCCGGGCGGCACGGAAATCGGCGAGGAAATCCGCCACATCCTCATGCACTCCAACAACGGCCGCAACATGACGGCGGAGACGGAGTTGCTGCTGTTTGCCGCAAGCCGTGCCCAACTGGTGCGCGAGGTGATTGCGCCCGCCATCACCGAGGGCAAGATCGTCCTCTGCGACCGGTTCATGGACTCAACGACAGTCTACCAAGGGGTAGCGCGCAAACTCCAGTCCGGTCCCGTGCAGATGATTAATACCTTTGCCGTCGGTGACGTGGTTCCCGACGTCACCGTCGTGATCGATCTGCCGGCGGAGATCGGCTTCGAACGCATCCGCCACCGTGCCACCGACTTGCCCGACCGCATGCAGGAGGAAAACATCGAATTCTACCGGAAGGTGCGCGAGGGTTACCTGATGCTCGCCAAGGCATTGCCCGAACGGTTTATTGTGGCGGACGGTGCGAAACAGCCTGAAGAGGTGGAAAAGTTTATCTGGAAAGAACTGCGCAAGCGCGTCATTTGATGGTTTCCGAGACCGCCTTCCTCGAAGCCCTTCCCGAGGCGCTCCGCGAAACACGTCCGGTCGCCGTCCTCGCTCGCTCCCTTCAACGGGGTCGGCTCGCCCACGCCATCCTCCTGCAATCGGAGAATCCGGCGGCACAAGAGGATGTGGCCCTCGCCCTCGCCTGCGCTCTTCTCGAATGCGCGCCGGAGAAAACGGCGCACCATCCCGATCTCTTCACCCTCCGCCCGGCCGGAAAAGCGCGGGTCATTCGCGTCGGCGACGATTCCTCGACACCGAACTCAATGCGCTCGCTTCTTCACGAGGTTCAGCAGACTCCACGGCTCGCCCGGCGCAAAGTCGCCGTCGTCCATGAGGCGGACCGCATGAACTCGCAAACAGCGAACGCTTTTCTCAAGACTCTCGAAGAGCCGCCCGCCGACACCACTTTGCTGCTTCTTACCGCGCGTCCGCACGATCTGCTGCCCACGATCCGCAGCCGGTGCTTTCACTTTCGATTGCCGACGGAGGCGCAGCTCGCGCCCGACACATCCTGGGACGCGTGGGTCGCCGATTACCGCGCGTGGTTGGATAACGCGGTCACCCCGCGGAAGGACGCCGAAGCGCGCGCCCGGCTCCTGCTAGGTGCTTACGGTCTCATTCTGCGATTCCAGGAAATCGTCAAGGCGCAGGCCGACGCCGCATGGGCCTCTGCCAAGGCCGCGCTCGCCGATGAGTTGAACGACGAAGAAATGGCCGCCTCGGAAACCGGGTTCCGCAAGGGACTCCGCAACCACCGGCTCGCCGACATCGCGAAAGCGACAACCGCCTTTGCCCGCGACCACGGTAAGCAGCACCCCTACCCCGTCGGCGCGCTGCACCACGCCCTCGGGCGTCTCGACCACCTTACGCGACTCCTCGAGACCAACCTCAAGGACGACGCCGCGCTGGAAATTTTCTTTCTTTCCTCGCTGCGCGCCTGGGCCCGGGCGGCGGCGTAGAGGCGGGTGCGGAAAATCAACGGAAAGGGAGAGAAAAACCCTTGACGCGGGGAAAAATTGCCATATCGTGTATGGCATGAAGATGACCATGCACATTGACGAAGGGCTGCTGGAGCGCGTGATCCAAACGTACGGATTTGCCTCCAAGACCGAGGCCGTCGATGCCGCACTGCGCGAAATGGACCGCAGGGCACGTTTCCGCGCAGTCGTCGCCGAAGGCATGGGCTTCGCGCCGGAAGAGCTGGAAGCCGCCGTCGACCCCGACTACGATGTCATGCGCTGGCGCGTGGCCGAGCCCGCCGCCAAATACGGCAAAAGCAAGACAGATGGCCGCAAACGTAGTCGTTGACAGCAACGTCTACATCCGCCTCCTGCGCCACCGCATGGATCCGGTGACGCGCCTCGGGGCGTGGATCGGCGCGGGCGACCTCGTCATTTGCGGGATGGTCCGGGTGGAGGTGGAGCGTGGCCTGAAAGTCGAGCGAATCCGGAGGCGCCTCGGCGCGTTCTTCGACGTGATGATCAATGTTCCGACCTCAAACCGGGTTTGGGAGCAAACAACACAGCTCGCGTGGCAACTGGACCGCCAAGGCAAAAACCTTCCTCCACAAGACATTCTTATCGCGGTGTCCGCAATGGCAGTGGGCGCAATGGTTCTCACGGACGATGCCCACTTTGACCTGATTCCCGGTATCACCGTCCTTGATCCTGCAAGCGAGTTGGCCGACTGGCCGCCGGAATAAAGGCAAGTCAAAGCAGGCTCCGGGTCACTGAAACACGCGCGGATC
>SKLD01000434.1 GCA_007123395.1 Opitutales bacterium | reverse complement strand
GCGGGATCTGCCCGCGGCCCTCATGGTCTATTACGTCATCGCCTTGAGCCTTTTTCCGGGGGTGGCTTATCAAAGCGTGCTGCGATGGCTTATCAGCGGCTTGCAGTGGCTCGGCAACCACCCTTTCCGCGTCGCCTGCCGCGAGTCGCTCAGCGACGCGCGGCAACGCCTCGGGGTCCGGCCCATGCGCAAGATGCATGAACAGTTGGCGGTGCCGATGGCGGAAAAGTCCCTTCCGGGCAGCTACTTCAAGGATTGGCTGCTGGTGGCCGTGGACGGAAGCACGCTTGCCTTGCAGGACACGGAAACGAACTCCAGACGCTTCGGACGTTCTTGCAACCAGAATGGCGAAGGGGCCTGGCCTTTGGCGCGCTTTGTCGCTCTGGTCGAATGCGGCACGCATTTGATTTTCGCGGCGAAACTGGGGGGCTACAAGGCCTCGGAGATCACCCTGGCAAAATCCCTTGCCTGCCGCGTTGGTCCGGGAATGCTTTGCATGGCTGACCGGCTTTTTCCGGGATACGCCCTTTGGAAGCGCTTCGCCGCGCGGGGCGCGCAACTGCTTTGGCGCGCCAAGCTGTCGGTCAACCTGAAAAGAATCCGCGTGCTCGAGGACGGGTCGTGGCTTGCCGAATGGCTTCCCGGGGAAGAGCGCAAGAAGGGCCATGCAGCGGTGTTGGTGCGGGTGGTCGAATACCGGCTGAAGGATCCCGCCCTTGCCAAGGGCGACGGAGAAGTGCGCAGGCTCATCACCACCATCCTTGATCCGGCTGAGGCAAGCGCGGAGGAATTGGCCGCTCTTTATCCGCAAAGATGGGAAATCGAGATCGCGATCAAGGAAGGCAAAACGGTTCTGCGCAAGGGCCGGATCACCCTGCGCAGCAAAAAGCCCGAACTGGTGGAACAGGAGTTCTGGGGAATGGTTCTGGCGCATTATCTGGTGCGCAGAATGATGGCACAGGCGGCCATGGACAGAAAGCGCGACCCCGATGAACTCAGCTACGAGGGCAGCATCGAAATCATCAAATCCACATTATCAGGCCCGGTTCTGTGTTTTTCCCCCTAAGAAACGCTCGCGGGTCATCGCGTTGATGCTTGTGCATATAGGAGCAAGCAAGACCTCCGGCAACCGAGGGCGGAGCAAGCCCCGCATGATCAAGGCGAAGCCACGGCCCATGTTTCCGGTGAGAAAACGAACCGGAAAAATCGTCGTCCGAAAACGCCGAACCACGGTGATTATCGTCTAAACGGACAGTATTGGGCGGGACGCCCGCATCCATGAATTGCAGCGGGCAGGATGCCTGCTCTCCTATCGCCTCACTGTCGTAGACGCATCATGTCCCTTGACTACCAACCCGTCGAAATCGTGCGTGGCGGCATGGAGAGACCTGCGGCCACGAGCCCGCAGCCTCGAACGCAACGAACTCCTGCGCGAGCTGGACAATGCGTCCAAGACGACCGAAAGGCAGGAAACCTTATGGGCACAAGAACCGTAGTTTTTCTCCAGTATCCCCGGTTGTCTTCGTGGCCCCGGGCGATGCTGTCTTCACGTTTGCGCGCTGTGCGTCATTTCGTGCTGCATCATCATTTCTGAGCCGCTCAGAGGCAAGTGGAAGGGTGCAGGATTTTCTTCAGGACGCTTCATGGGAGTTGTTCCCGCCGTGAAATGACACGCCGCCAACTGCGCGCCTGACTCCGGTCGATCTTTGTTTGTGCTGATTTTTCGGAGTGAAGTGCCGCTCCGAGCAGGTATCTGCCCGCTATCCGCGCGCGGCCCAGCGACCCCGCCGTGAATGCGTTTGTTCCGCTTGACAGAAGGACGGGGTGTGGCAGTTTTCTGTCTTCTTATTGCGAATAAATCTCAATCTTATTAAGCGGAGCCGGAGACATGAAGAAAGCGAGCAACAGACGGCGGTTTGGGCCGGTGGCGTTGGTTTTTACGATGCTGCTGGCGGCCTTGCTGCTGGCAGGCTGCGGGCGCGGAGAGCCAACCTTTGTCGTGGCCTTGAAGCCGGACCGTGATCCGGACGCGATGCTGGAGGAGCAGCAGGCGCTCGGGGCGTTTCTGCGCGAAGAAGTTGACCGGCGGGTGAACGTGATCGTGCCTATGAGTGGGGCGGTGATCCACGAGGGTCTGGCTAACGGAACGATCGACGTCGCCTTTGTGAGTTCGACGGACGCGGTGCGGGCGGCGAACGCCGGGGTGGGGGAAGTTTTGCTCGCTTCCGAGATCCGGGGGCGGCCCTACTACGAGAGCTATTGGATCACCTTGCGCGAGAAGACGTATTTTGAAGTGGAGGACCTGCGGGGACGCCCGATCGCGTTTTCGAGCCGCACGAGTACTTCGGGGATGCAGGTGCCGGTGTGGGATTTGGTGAAGCGGGGGCTGCTGCGGCCCGACCAGAGTCCGGAGGCGTTCTTTGGCGAGGGCAACGTGTTTTACGGGACGGGTTATGTTTCCGCTGCGCGCCGCGTGCTCGACGGGCAGGCGGAAGCTGCCGCCGTGAGCTACTATGTTTTGGACAAAGACAAGCACCTGAGCGAGGAGGAGCGCGGCCGGTTGCGCATGCTGGCGAGCCAAGGTCCGGTGCCGACGCATGTGCTCGTCGGCCGCTCGACGCTGCCGACGGAGGACAAGGCTCTGCTGCGCGATGCCTTCAAGGCAATGAACGAGGGAGCGGAAGAACTGCGCGACACGCTCTTCACCGGGCCGCTGATCGAGGTCGACCCCGAAGAACACCTCGCTCCGACACGCGAAGTGATGAACCTCATCCGGGAGATGCCGCTGTGAGTGCGTCGATAGACATCCGCCCGACGGCGCGGCCGGGTATGAAGGAGCGCGCCGATGGTGTCTCGCTCGTCGTGCGCAGTCTGTCGTTGCGCTATGGCAAGGGTGAATGGTTGTTCGAGGACGTAAGTTTCACGGTTAGCCCTGGGCAGCTCATGGCGCTGGCGGGTCCGTCCGGTTCCGGCAAGACTTCGCTCATGCGTTGTCTTGCGGGTGTGGTTGAGCCGACTTCGGGTACCGTGCGCTACCACCGCGCGGACGGTCGTGCCTTGGCACCGTCAGGCATGGGTTCCGCGCTGGGTGTGGTGTTCCAGAACCTGCGCCTGACGGGGGCTGCGACCGCCATCGACAACGTGTGTTTCGCGCGGCTCGGGCGGCAGCCGTTTTATCGGACGCTCTTCGGTTTTTCCCGCCGCGACCGCGAGGGCGCTTACGCCGAGTTGTGCGCGCTCGGCCTCTGCCACATGGCGCGCGCCCCAATCTCGCGCCTGAGTGGTGGCGAGCGCCAACGGGTGGCCGTAGCCCGTGCCCTCTTCCAAGAAGCAAAGGTCATTCTTGCCGACGAGCCGGTGGCGAGCCTCGACCGCCCGAATGCCGAACGCTGCCTCGCCTGCCTGCGCCAGCGGTGTCGCCGGGACGGGATTAGTGTGCTTGTGGTGCTGCACGACGAAGACCTCATCGAGAGGTTCGCCGATGATGTTGTCCGCCTTGAGCCGCGGGCGGAGCTGAGTGCGGCGGTATGACGTCCGGATCACCGGAGAGGAAGCCCGTCCGCCCCGATCCGCGACGACCGGCGAGGATCGTGCCGCTGCCACCCGACCGTTGGATGCACCGGCTCAATCTCCAGAGCTGCGCGACGATCCTTTTTCTGATCTTTGTCATTACGGCGCTGCCTCTTCTGCAGGGGTCCGGCCGCAGCCTTGATACATGGGGTAATCTTGTCCGTTTTGTCAGCGGGTTCATTCCGCCCGACCTGAGCATTTGGAGAACGACGCTCGCCGCCCTTTGGGAGACCATCCAAATGGCCGCGCTGGCCACTTTCTTCGGCGTCATTCTCTCCTTTCTTCTCTCCATCGCGGCGGCACGCACACTCTCGCCGCAGTGGGTGGTCACACCCGTCCGTATGCTCATGAACGGCATCCGCACGATCCCGAGCCTCATCTGGGCGCTCATCGCGGTGGCGGTGGTGGGGGCCAATCCGCTCGCCGGGGTGGTGGGTCTCACTTTCTACAGCATCGGGTATCTAGGGAAGTTCTTCAGCGAGGCTTTCGAGGCGGTGGATCTGGAGGCGGCGCGGGGCCTGCGCGCGATCGGGGCGGGGCGTCTGCAAACCTTCCAATACGGACTGTGGCCGAGTGCGCGGCCCATCGTGTGGAGCTACTCGCTGTGGATGTTCGAGTACAACATCCGCTCCGCCTCCATTGTTGGCTACGTGGGCGCGGGCGGGCTGGGGCTGCACCTCCTGCGCTACCAGGAATTCGGGCAGTGGGATCGCTTTGCCACCGTGCTTCTGTGTATTTTCATCGTGGTGACGACGCTCGACCTTCTCAGCAGCCGCCTGCGCGGAAAGATGGTGAGCCGCGCGCAGGGCGACGTGTGAGTGTCACTTCCGCGGGTCTTCAACCGCCCGATATCTCGCCCGCGAGCGCGCTACCGCGAGGTCGACGTTGTCGAGGAATTCGACGGGCCGGCACGGCGGCGGTCGCTTCAGCATGGCGAGGACACGCCCCCCTTCGCCGCGTTTCAGCCAGTCGCTTGTTCCCAGCGCCCGGCCCTCTGTGAGAAACCGCGCGCGCAGCCGCAGCAACTCGTGCGGCTGCAGCTCCCCGCCGTTTTTCACCGCCTCCAGCAGCGCTGCCGGGTCGATGCGTCCGCCCGTGCCGTCGCCTTTCGCCCCCGCTCCCTTCCCGAGCATCAGCAGGCGGTAGCGCGCCAAGGCTTCCGCCTGGTCCTCCGCCGCCGGAAAGCACGCGGCCAGCGCGCGGCAGAGAGTCTCGTTCCCCGCCAGCGCTTCCGTGTAGCCGCACCAGCGGTAGTTCTCCGGAAGATCCGCCAGACCCGTCCGCACCGCGTTCAGGTCGATGTAGGCCGCGATCAGGCCGACCAGCCACGGCGTGTCCTGCACGATCACGCTGCCGAAGCGCTCCGCCCACAGCGTCCCCGCCGTCCCGTG
>SKLD01000411.1 GCA_007123395.1 Opitutales bacterium | reverse complement strand
CAGTGGTCGATAAGATATACAGCTGCGGACTTACTCCGCACAGAGCGGCTAAGCGTTGAAATACAGCTCGTACTCCTCGGGCGTAGGCGCGTGGTAGACGTGCTTCGCTTCGCCCTCTTTCATTGATGTCCAAAGGTCGATCAACTCCTGTGGAAAAACCGGCTTGAGGAAAGCGTTGTCCGCGCGCAGCCCGTCCATAACCGCGTTGAGATGTAGGGGAAAGCGCTTTTTTGCGGTGTTTTCCGCATCGGCGTAGCCCGCCGCGACGGGGTCAAGCTTTCGCTCAATCCCGTCAAGCCCCGCGAGAATCATGGCCGCGAGCATGAAGTGGCAGTTCGCCGTGGCATCGCCCGTGCGGTATTCGATGCGCTCCTCGCCCTTCTTCAGGTAGCCGGGAATCCGGACCGCGGCCTCGCGCGAAGCCTTGGCAAAGGTCGCGCAGACCGGCGCCTCGAATCCGGGAACAAGACGCTTGAAGGAGTTCGTGCTCGGATTGCTGAAGCCGAGGAGCGACCCGGAGAGGCTGTGCTCTAGCAGTCCCGCCGTGTATTGCAGAGCCGTCTCGCTCAGGCCGAACATCCCGTCGCCCGAGAAAATCGACTTCCCGTTCTTCTCCAGAAACTGGTGAACGTGCATTCCGTTGCCCGGGGTTTTGTTGATCGGCTTGGGCATGAAGGTGACGAAGACATTGTTTTCTTTCGCGATGTTGCGGATCACCCACTTTGCGATGGCGACCTTGTCGGCCGCCTCCGCCGCCGGAAGGAAATCGAACTCAAGTTCCAACTGCGCCGCGCCCACCTCGTGGTGGTGGTACTTGATCGGGATGCCGATCGCCGTGAGCGCATTGACCATCTCGTTTCGGAGATCGAAATAGCGGTCGTCCGGATAGCTGCGGTGGTAACCGCGGTGGATGTTAAAACGCGGAAGATCGTAGTAGTCGGGTCCGATCCCCTCCGCGCTCTGCAAGCGGAAATAGGAATGCGCGAAATCCGTCGCGTAGTTCACATCCTCCAGCACGTGAAACTCCAGCTCCATCAGCACCTTAGCTTCATCCGCGACTCCGCTGGAACGCACCTTCTCCATCGCGTTGGCAATAACATTGCGCGGGTAAAACTCAAAAATGTTCCCGTCCATCTCGCGCACGTTGCACAGGGCGTGCAGAATGGTCCCGTCCGACCGAACCTCGGCAAACGCCGTGTCCAGATCCGGCACCGCCACCATGTCCGACTTAGAGACGTCTGCGAAACCGTAGTTCGAGGCGTCGAAGCCAATGCCTTCCTTGAGGACTTTTTCGCTGATGTGCCCCTTCGGAATCGTTACGGACCGGATGCTTCCGTAGACATCCAGCATCATGAAATCCAAGTAGTCGATGGAACCCAGATCACCGTTGTATGTTTGTAGCTTCATAAGAAAACTTGATTCTGCGCCTGCCCGTAAAAAGAATCGTGAATGCGATACAGGCGCGCGAATCCAGTCAAATCGAATTTTCCAAGAATCTTCCCGAAGCATTGCCGCACAATGAACGAAGCCTGAACGCGCCGCCTCCGAACATGTGCCCGTCGGGAAGCAGAAGACGTAACGCGCCACGCCTGCCGAAGAACGCGGTTGGCCCCATCGGGTCGCGGCGTTGCGCAAATCCCCGCAGAGATTTCAGTCGCGGTCGTAGGCCAAGAATAGCCCCTTTCATGAGACGCCGAAGCGTGACACCCGCACCGCTTCACCCCACCCCTCACCAAAGCCCACCAAAGCCCACCAAAGCCACAACTTCCTGTCCGCAAGGGCATTCCAATTATTTAATGGTATTAAGCTTATTTTGCTTTTTAAAAAATAAAGCTCCCCATGGGCTCCTCTTCAGGTTTGAGGAAGGTAATATGCTTTATCTCTGAGCAATTTTATTACGCGGGATATTAGAAGTTAACACACACTTCCGCACTTTCGTGCGGCCACGCCTGGACGGGTAGATGGTTTTTGTCCGAAGGCGGCGGTAAAACCCTTTTGAATCTTTCCAAGCGGACGGTTTCAGACTGGCGGAAAGCGGTGAAAGCAGGAATGCTTGCTTCACGATGAAAAGGTGCCTGTTTCTGTCCTTCCGGGTGCTGATAGTTGCCCCGGTGTTGTTGATTTTCGCAGGCGGCTGCCAGTCCGTGCCGCCCGTGACGGCAGATCAGTCAGCCGAGCCGCTCGCGGAGCGTGTGACGGCTGCGGAAACCCGTGTGCAAACGACTTTCGGGCAGCCTTGGGTAGAGGGGGTGGTGCCTCTCGGGCAGCTCACCCAACGCCCGCGGCAGATTGAGTTTCGTGCGCCGCGTTTCACTCCGGAGGAGATCGAGGCGGCGGCGGGTGAGGACATTATCGTGCGGTTCATCATCGAGCCCAACGGCGGCGTGCGTTATGCCGAGGTGACGGAGACCCCGGTACCGAAGCGGACCGAGGACATGGAGCGGTTGATGCGCACGTGGCGCTTTATTCCCGGCGACATCCGCGGCGAGGTGCCGCGCACGCTTGCGTTTATGCGCATTCCAGTACGCTAAGCGGTGGGAACAGGCGCGGCGCGCTTGACGCCTGCGAAGCGAGGCGTCCCACTCCTTGATGATGGGCAAACCGCATGTGCTTCTAACCAACGACGACGGCATCGACTCGCTGTTTCTCCGCGCCATCGCAGAGGCGCTGGAGGCGGAATTCGAAGTGTTCATAGCCGCGCCCGCAGTGGAGCAAAGCTGGATCGGGCGCGCCATGAGCCGACGCGCCAGCGTATCGGTGGAGGCGGTGGCGGGGTTTCCCGGCCCCGCTTGGGCGGTCGGGGGAACCCCTACGGACTGTGTGAACCTCGCCCTCGATCATCTTCTCGGTGATTTGCCGGACATCGTTGTCTCCGGGATCAACATCGGACACAACGCCTCACTTCCGCTCTTATACAGCTCCGGCACAGTGGCCGGCGCGCTAGAGGGTGCCAACTGGGGCCTTCCGGCGCTTGCCGTGTCGCAGCAGATCGCGCCTGACGCTTTCGAGCGGGTGACTGCCGGACGCGGGGCGCTGCCTCCGGAACACGAGCCAAGCCTGCGCGAAGCCGCCGTTCAGAGCGCCCGCTACGCCCTGAATCTTTGCGGCACAGGCAATCCCGACCTGCACGTACACAACTTGAATTTCCCCATGCCGCTGACGACGGAAACGGCTTGGGTGCGGACCGTCCCGGCACGTGTAAGGCTGCCGGGGCTCTATGATCCGTCCGAAAACGGCGGTTATCTCTTTCGGTTTGCCCAAGGAGAGGAAGCGGCAGGCGGGCCCATGACTGATCGCCGAGCCCTTGCGACGGGCAAGACCAGCCTTAGTATCTTGAACTTCTCCGCCCTCGGCGCGTCCAAATCGCAGTAGTCGGCGCATGAGAGCAACGTTTATCTTCGCACAGCGCGAAGACCGTTGACCGCCGACATTCACCGCATCTACCTTTACATCTAGCCATCGACAAACCATGCAGGGATCAGGCCCTTACAGTTCAGTGCGCTCTCCCGGCGTGCAACACCCTTTCTTCCGCGTCGTCGGTATGACCGTCCTCGGGCTCGCCGTCCTCGCCGCGTCGTCCGCCGCTCGTTCCGCCGCATCCGGATTCATCGGCTTTTGGGAGATCCCGGAGCCGGCCGGGGACACCGCCGTCGTCATAGTCAAACGCGGTGGAGAAATCTCCGCCTTTTGGACGGGATCGGGCGCTTCCGGGATCGTGCAAGGGCGGTGGATAATGGAGGATCCCTACCTTGTCGCCCGCTGGGATTCCGGCCAGACTGAGCGTTACCGCCTGCTCGGGGAGAGCACTATACTGCGGCAGACGTTTGCGCCCGGGACTCAGTTCGATGACGAAGCCAAGCCCGTTGCCGAGGCGCGTGGAGAGCGCGTCGACCCCCGCCTTCCCGGCAGCCTGACCGTGGAGACCGACCGGCCGCGATCCCGTGACACACGGCTGCCGGAGAGCGAAGTAAACGTGCTACCCCTGCGCAATTTCTACACAGGCTACTGGCAAGTCGAGCAAAGCACGGGCTTCCTCGGAGTGGGTGGTGCCCAGTCACCCTATTTTATCCTCAATCTTCTGCGCGGCGGGACGGCACGTGTGGCGCTGCGCAACTGGGATGGCTCCAATGACCAAAGCGGCAGTTGGTCGGTCGAGGACGACCGCGTTGTCGTCAAATGGCCGGACGGTCGCCGCGATATTCTCCAGTCCCGTCGCGACGGGCACGAGCTTCTCGTCTTCGACCGCGAGCGACGTTTCCCGGACCGTCCGGCCTCCCGCCGCTCGGCCGGCAAAATCTCCGCTGCCGAGGGAATGCGCTATTTCGACGCGGGCGAGTTCCGCATGCTTACACTCGAAAACATCCGCGGGCGATGGGTGCCCATCGAACCCGACGCAAACACTGATCGATTCATCGAGATCGCCCAGTGGGGCCGTGCCGCCCGCCCGCCCCGCAGCAACGACGGAGCGGCAGCCTCCAATGGTCAGTGGCGCTTCATGCGCGACCGCGTGATCATCCAGTGGGATGACGGATCGAAGGACGTTCTGCGCATCGGGCAGCGGTCCTTCGTCCTCGACAATTTCGCCCCCGGCGACTCCCTCACCGGCACGCCCCAACGATCAACGCCCGTTCGCCGTCTCGCCCCGGAAACACTCACTTACTCTCCGGAGACCCGCTGAAGCAGGAAGTCAAGGGTCAGCATCGGTGCCACCACCAACGATGCGGCCCTCCCTGAGCTTCCAGTGAAAATAAGGGCCACCCCCGCCTTTCTTGAGTGCCTTCGCGAGCCGCTTTGCCTCGCGCACACGAATCTCCCGTTCATGCACGCCTGTGGCTTCGCAGGACAACACGCCGAGCCCGCCGGGCGTTTCGCGGACACGCCCCAGCAGGCGCGCGGGTGTTCCGGTTTTCTCCGGGGGAGTGTCAGGCCGAGGCTTGTCGCGGCACATCGCGAGGTAGGTATAGGGCAATGCCCTAAGGTCGATTCCAAGCTGCTTCGAAAATCCGGCCCAGACCGGATCGGTGAAGGCCTCCACCGGCGGACGCGCGAACGAGTGACACCAGTGCCGTTCCCTCCCCTCCGCGCACAGCCCGCAAGTTTCCTGATGCGGACAAGGCCCCGCGACATAAAACGCATCCATCAGCCGCCCGCGGGCGGCAATAAGCCGCCGACTCTCCGCATAGGTGCCGGGCTCCACCCAAACGAACGCTCCGGCGCGCCGCAGAAGCCCGTCGACAATGCCGTCCAGCAAGCGGTCGTCCAGTTCGCTCAGAACATGGCTCAGAAGGACGGTTGTCTCCGGAGCTACCGCTTCGGGATCCAGCACACGCGCGCGCCGGATGCCGTCGGGCACGCCACCCGCGCAACCTGCTAGCCTTTCCTCCGCAAAGCGCATGGCTTCGTCCGAGCGGTCGTGAAGAACCACCACACCGCCCGCCTGCGGAAACGCCCGCATAAAGCACCGCGACGCAATACCCGTGCCGCATCCCCAGTCGAGGAGCGGTCCGCCGCCGGGCCGGAAGCGGCGGCTTTTCAGCTCTTGAAGGACCGCATCCCACTTCCAGCCGATGCGTGCGGCGAAGAAGCGGTCATAAAGTTCGAGCGTGCGGCGGTCGATCCAGTAGTCGGCACCGCCCGCCGTCCCGCCGAGGAAGCGTTCGCGCAATTCACCGAGCCGCGCCCATTCCGCCACGCCTGGTTCAGGCCCTCCTCTCATTCGTCGAAGAGCGCGGGCAGCGGCGAGCGCTGGCGTTTCATGTTTTCGCTGAGGTGTTCGAGCGACGTGCGCAGGACTTCGCCCATCCGCGTGCAGGCGAGAAACGCCTTGTTCTTGTGGTGTTCGGCAAGACTGCCGCGCAGTTGCCGCACCTTTGCCTCTGTCGAAATACGGTCGCCACACATGCACTGGATGATACGCTCCACCCGCTCCGATGCCATATTTATCCGGCGGTAGACAACGCTTTGCTCCTCCTTCTGGTATTGGCTGGCCGTCGGAATGTTGAGCTGGCGCATGCAGAACTCCGCCAACGGACGGTTCTCCCGGAAAAACTGCGGAAGGTAGAAATTCTTATGCCCGCTGTAGCACTGCTGGTCAAAGTCCATCGCGCGGATACGCACCTGTGTCTCTTCGAAATCCGGCGTCACATCGACGACAAAGTTGTACGAACGCATGTCTCCGAGGAGACGGAGGAAGCACCGCTCGTTGAATTTCACCAACTCCTTTGCAAGACGCACCTTTTTGATGTGCCGGTCGTGCATCCAGCGCTCGACAAAGACATCTCCCGGAATCCCCACAATGTGCTCCTCGACGAGGATGTCGTCCGCCACCATGTAGTGCATCCGGTTGGGTGAAAGAAGGTGCTCCAGCTCAAGCCCGTAAATGCGCGAGGCATCCGCCTTTTTGATGTAATAATAGTCTTGGTTTTCGTTATAGGCGTTGACGATGCGGATGCGGAAGGGGTTGCTGTTGCCGAAGGTACAGTAGTCGATCCGGTCGACATACAAATGGTCGACAAAGGAGTAATCCCCCTCCGTCTTGAGCATTGCGTAGATGCCCGTGAGGTGCTTATTCAGGCGCTTCATCAGCTCCGGACGGTAGATGAGCGAGCGCCAAAGACTGTCCTCGCCCTTCTCGTCATAGAGCGGCATCGCCTCCTCCCACTCCGTCAAACGCGAATACGAAACCGGCAGCTTGAACATGCGGTTATAGCGCGCCAGATACGCCCGCAGCGCATCCCCCACCGGATACATTGGCTTCTTACGGGTCGCAAACTGGTCGGGGAGCATGGTCGCCATCCAAAGCGACGCGCGCCGGGTTGCCAAGAGAACAATGGGCCCGGAACCTCTTCCGCGGTTATGCCCGCCCGAGGTAGCTGCCGTCGTCCGTGCTGATACGGATGGTTTCGCCCTCCTTGATAAAGAGGGGCACCATGACAGTGAGGCCGGTCTCGACAGTCACGGGTTTTTGCACGTTGCCGCTGGTGTCGCCCCTCACCGCGTCGGGAGCGTCCGTCACTTTCATCTCAATGGAGGAAGGCAGATTCACCGTGAACGGGTTGCCGTCGATATACATCAACTCGTAGTGCTGGTTGGGAACGAGATAGTTCACGGCGTCGCCGATAAAGTCCTTTTCCAGCTCGATCAACTCGAAGGTTTCATCGTCCATGAAGGCGTAGACACCTTGGTTTTCGTAGCTGAACTCCACTTTGCGTTGCTCCGTCGGCAAGACGTCGAAGCTCTCGCTCACCGGGCAGCGCACATGCACGGCCTTGCCGTTGGCGAGGTTGCGCAACTGCATCTGGCAGAAGGACGTCAGGTTCGGTGGCGTGCGGATGGTGCATTCCAGCACAATACACGGGTCATTGTTGTACCGGATGACGTTCTTCTTCTTAATCGTGTTGACTTTAGCCATTGCCATAAGACGACGCACGCTGGAGAGGCAAACGCCCGCTGGCAAGTCCCTGTTTTCTCCCCCCGCCGATCAGGCTTTCGCCTTATGCCTAAAAGGGCCTTGCCGCGAATCGGTCGATTATGGTTGTGCCAAAGGGGCCTCCAGCGCATACTTCATGTTATGAAAAGTCTATTTTCCGTCGTCCCGGGCATCGTCGCTCTTCTCGGCGGTTTCGCCCCGGCCGCTGCCGCTTCATCGCTCCCCGCCGAGTGGACTCCGCCCGCCATCCTCAAACATACCAATCCTCCGCACCCCGCGTCCATGCGCCTGCAGGGCATCGAGGGAACCGCCACGGTCATCTTCATCGTCAACGAATCGGGGCTCGCCGAAGACGTCACCATCTACAGCGCCAGCCACCGGTCCTTCGGCGCTTCCCTGCAAGACACGCTCCGGCAATGGCGGTTTGAGCCGGCGCGCTTTCTTGGAGAGCCTGTGCCCGCGCGGGTTCGGCTCAAGGCGAACTTCCGGCTCGAAGGGGCCGTCATCTCCATGTCTTCGGCAGATCACGTCGCTGCGCACATCACGCGGTTTACCGACTCGGATGATCGGCCTGGTTACCACGTTGCGCTGCCGCGCGAACTCGACGCCGTTCCCCGCCCGGTCCACACTGTCATGCCGGGAATCCCGCCGGAAACTCCGCCCTTCGACAGCCGAGTTAAGATCCATGTCGACTTCATCCTCGCGCCTGACGGGACCGTGCGGGCACCAGCCGTGACGGATTCAACCGACAGCGAAGCGGCTCCGTATCTCGCCGCTTCCGCGATAAACGCTGTACGGCAATGGACGTACTCAGCACCCACCGTCCGGGGAAAAGAGGTCTATGCGCACCTCAGGCAAGTAATCGTCTTTGATCCGCCCGGAAATGGCGTCCCGTAGGGGATTCGAACCCCTGTTGCCGGGATGAAAACCCGGTGTCCTAGGCCTGGCTAGACGAACGGGACACAACAAAAGAGAGTGGAAGTTACCCGCGCCCCTTTTCCCATCAAGCCTTTTCCGAAAAAAATTGCGGGGGTGCGGGAGTTCATCCATTTTACGCGGTTTTTATGCCTCAAGACGCACCTACGCATCTTTCCTACGAGGAAATTGTCGCCACACTTCCCGAAAGGCCTCTGCAGAAGGCAGTCGGGCTCCCCTATCCGCTCCTCACCTCAGGCAAAGTGCGGGACATCTTCGACCTTGGCGAAAACCTCCTCATCGTCGCTTCAGACCGCCTTTCCGCTTTCGATGTCGTGCTGCCCGAGGGAATTCCCGGCAAGGGTGTCATCCTCACCCAGATGAGTCTCCATTGGTTCGCCGAATCCGCCCCGATCATCGACAACCATCTCGTCGCCGATCATTCCGCTGCGCTCGCGGAAGCCTTGTGCGCACACCCGGAATACATCCCCCGCTCCATGCTCGTGCGCAAGCTGAAGCCCCTCCCGATAGAAGCTGTCGTGCGCGGTTATATCTCAGGCAGTTCGTGGCGCGATTACGTCCTCCACGGTGCCGTCTTCGGGCAAAAAGTGCCCGGTGATCTCCTCGAAAGCGCCAAACTTCCCTTTCCCCTCTTCACACCCACAACCAAGGCGAAGATGGGAGACCACGACGAATCTCTGAGCCTCGAACAGTGCGCCGCTCTCCTCGGACGCGAACGCCATGAGGAAGTGTACGACGCCAGCATGCGCCTCTACGCCATGGGTGCCGCCGCCGCTAAATCCGCCGGACTCATCCTTGCCGACACCAAGTTCGAGTTCGGCCTTGATGAGAGCGGTAAACTCGTCCTCATCGACGAAATCCTTACCCCGGACAGCTCCCGCTACTGGCCAAAAGACGATTACAAGCCCGGCGGTCCCCAGCCAGCCTTCGACAAACAATTTGTGCGCGACTACCTCGAATCCACCCGGTGGGACAAGTCCCCGCCCGCGCCACACCTCCCCAGCGGCGTTGTTGAGGGAACGCGCTCGCGCTACCTCTTCGCCCTCCAGAAACTGCTCGCGGACGGCAAAGACCACTCCTGAGAAGTCCGCACCCCGCGCTCACTCCGCCGGATCGCTCGCGCCGCCGGTGCGGTACTTCACGGACGCCACACAGAGATCGGCCTCATCCAACACTTCCAGTAACGCCGCTCCGGCGAGGCCACCCATCCCTCCCGCTCCACATCCGAAAGCAAACGACGCCAGTGAATCACGCGGGAAGCTGCATATGATAAACACAGATATTATCAGATTTTATTATAACTTCGCCTATAACTTTTTTTAAATTTCTCGGAGAAATTACTTTTGCGGAGGCATTAGGGGTCGGAGGAAACTTAGGGGATGCGTTCGTGGGGTGAGGTGGGGTCGCGATAGGCGAGGGGCGGGCCGAGAACTTCGCGGAAGAGGACTGCTTTTTGTGCGCCGGCGGGGTCGGAGAGGAGGCGGATGAGGTCGCTGCGGTAGCGCGCGGGAGACATGTCGGTGATGTCCCAAGAGAAATCGGGAGCGGCTGCGCCGCGGGTATTCCAGCTCCGGCCCTCGCGCATGATGTCGCGGGCTTTGCGCTGGGCAGCTTCGCGCTCGCGGCGGGCGGCGGCGAGGCGCTCGCGCTGCTTGGAAAGCTCCTTATGGACGGCTGCCGTGGGGTCATCACCCGGTGGTTGCGCTGCGGAAGGAGTAGGGGCGAGTTCGCGGCGTGCGACCTCACCGGCGGAACGGCGGCTGCCCTCCAGCTCGCGGCGCGAGGCGTCCGTAGCCGGGGCGCGGCGCTGCGCATGCTCCGGCTGGGTGGGATCGTAGCGGCGCGGTGTAGATTCGGAGAAGCCGCGCGGGGCGGGGGCCTCGGTCTGCTCGCGGCGGGCGGCGATCTTGCGCTGAATTTCCTCGCGGATTTCACGGGCGCGGGATTCCTGCTCCGTTTCACGCTGCCGCTCGGCGGGACTGGCGGAAGACGGCTGGGATGGCTTCTTCTTGTCCTTTTTCTTGCCTGAGCCGATGATCTGGCTGAGGGCGTAGAGCAGAATGAAGACCAAAGGGATGAGGGCTTCCCAATCGAAACCGCCCTGTGCGAGCCAGAGGTAACTGCCTGCCATGAGGATCATAAATACAAGGGCGGGCCGGGTTGGCACCGGTCCCGCCCTGGGAACAAATTACTTCTTGATGTCGCCCTGGCCTGAGGATTGCGACGGATCGGCGATGGACTTGCGCATGTCCGTGTCGCTCTCGATGTTCTTGAGGCGCATATAGTCCATGACACCGAGGTTGCCTTCGCGCAGGGCCTCGGCCATGGCGAGCGGCACTTGGGCCTGGGCTTCGACGACCTTGGCCTGCATCTCCTGGACGCGGGCCTTCATCTCCTGCTCGAGGGCGACGGCGGCGGCGCGGCGGATTTCGGCTTGGGCCTGGGCCATGTTCTTGTTGGCCTCAGCCTGGGCTTCCTGCAGTTGGGCACCGACGTTTTCGCCGACGTCGACGTCAGCGATGTCGATGGAAAGGATTTCAAAGGCGGTCCCGGTATCGAGGCCACGGTTGAGGACTGTGCGGGAAATGGAGTCAGGGTTTTCGAGGACCCATTTGTAGCTCTCGGCCGAGCCGATGGTGGTGACGATACCTTCACCGACGCGGGCGATGATTGTTTCTTCCTGCGCGCTGCCAACGTAGTGGTCGAGGTTTGATCGGACAGTGACGCGCGCTTTGACCTTCACCTGGATACCGTCCTTGGCAACACCGTCAATCGTAGTGCGTCCCGCCTTTGGGTTTGGGCAGTCGATGACCTTCGGGTTGATGGAGGTGCGCACAGCCTCGATCATGGACTTTTCGGTGCCCTTGGTGGCGAGGTCGATGGCGCAGGCGCGGTCGAAGTCGAGCCTGATGCCCGCCTTATCGGCGTTGATCAGTCCGGAGACTGTCTGCACAACATCCCCGCCGGCGAGATAGTGGGTTTCAATCTGGTCGGTGGTGAGGTTGAGCCCCGCCTTCACGGCCATAATGCGCGCGTCGACGATCAGCTTGTAGGGAACACCCCGCAACCGCATGAAAACAAGATTCAACAGGCCCACTTTCGCGCCCGAAACAAGGGCACGCACGTAGGTCGTGATGAACGAGAAGATGATGATGAGGATGACGATCGCGGCAATCGCGGCCAACGCGATAACGACCGTCCAAAACGGTGATACTTGGGCAATGAGCGCGTTCATGGTCATAAATGGGAAGTTTTTAGTGACCCCCGCCACCGGGCGCGGATCGGTATTTTTCAATTGTCAGGTAAAGGACGGTAGCGGAGCGTGCAACGGATTATTCCTCTTTTTTCTCCACGAGAAGACGGAAGGCATCGCGCTCGACGACTTTCACCGTGGTTCCGGACTCGAGAAAGCCGGTGCGCGACCGCGCCTCGTAGCGACGTCCGTTGACGCGCACGGCGCCGCTCGGTGTCATGCGGGTGAGAACGACGCCCTCAGCCCCGATGATCGTGTCGCCGCCCTCGTTGATGTTACTCTCGCCCGGCACGGAGCTGCTGAGGAAGATGTTCTTCCCCATGGCCGTCTTGGGCAGGATTTTGAATTGAAAGACGAAGAAAGCGAGGGCGAAGACAAGGCACCCGACGAGCACAAGGAGAGCGGCGACAGCACCGTATTCATCGAAAGTCAGGTAGACCCCGCCGAGCATAAGGATGCCGCCGAGCACGCCGAGGACACCGCCCGGCAGGATGATCTCCAGAAAAAAGAGGATTACGGCGAGAAAGAGAACGATGAGGATCGTGGTCATTGTTCGGTTTTGCGGTCCACAAGGAGGTAGAAATTGCGGTAACCAGTAACAATGACCCGCTCGCCTTTGTCGAGCGTCCCGAACTCGCTGCCCGCCTCAAACTGTTCGCCGTTGAATTCGACAGTGCCGTTGGGCCGCAGCGGCGTGACGACCACGCCTTCCTCGCCGACATCGGGCAGGCGAGAAGAAGCGCTGGTGCCCCCCCCCGCCGTGACTGGATTAGCTTGGGCGGAAGCCGTCTGCAAGGCGATGCGCTTGAGCACCCAGCTCTCGGGCAGGAACTTCCACAATACGGCAATCCCCACCGAGGTAATGATGAGGGAGAGGCTGAAAGTGATCATCGGATCGACAAATGCTTCCGGCTCGATGCGCACGCCGCCGTCGCCCGTCGGCCAAAGATCGGCCATAGACCACAGGATGGAACCAACGATGAGCGCCAACCCGAGGGAGAGGGCGACAAAGGTGCCGGGGAAGAGAAAGATCTCAATGACGACAAGTGCCACGCCGAGGAAGAAGAAGATCAGAACCTCGTTCCCGGCCAACCCCGCCACATAATTGCTCAGAAAAACAATCACGATCAGCGCGATGCCGATAGCGCCGAAGACGCCGAAGCCCGGCGTTTTGAACTCAATGAAGAGCGCGAGGAAGCCGATGCCGATAAGGATGGGCGCGATCGAATCCATGAACTTCGCCAACTCCTCCGACCACGTGACCTCAAAAGCACGCTTGTCCCAATTACCTTCGCCGAAGCGCTGGTTGAGCAGGTCCTCCACGGAATCGGCGATCCCCTCGCCGAAGAGCGGGGTGGGCGGATCGCCGAACTCGCGGAGGGCCTCGGCGGCGGTTAGGGTGAGCAAACTGCCCTCAGGACTCAGCACCTCGCCGTCGATGACGAGTTCGAAGGTCGGGTCCATCATGGCGCGCATGACGTCGGCTTTGTAAGGGTGCTCGTCAGCAATGGCACGCATCTTCGCCTGCACATAGCTTTCAAATTTACGCCGCACCCCGTCCGGGATCTCCTGCCCGCCCGCCGCCACAGCCTCCGCCGCGCCGATGACTCCGCGGGGAACATACCAGATCTCGTCGGCCGCAAAGGAAATGAAGGCACCCGCCGATATCGCTTCGGGATTGACGAAGGCAATCGTGAGCCCCCGGAAATCGGCCGTGCGCTCCATAATGTCGAGCATCACGTTACCGAAGCCGCCGGGAGTGTCGATATCGAGGACAACAGCGTCGATGCCTTGGTCAATCGCTTCCTTGAGACCCCGGCGAAGGATGAATTGGTTGGGACGGGAGATAACATCCTTGATCGGAATCACAAAAACGGACACGGGATCGGCCCGCACAGGTTCCGGATCGCCGTCGCCAGCCTCGGCAGCCTTGGTCTCGGCAGCCTCCGCCGCGGTCCCGTCCACCATCCCGGTATCCTCCTCCGCTTCCGCCCCCGCAGCAGTGCGCGCATCCCCGGTAGACGGATCGGCGTGGTCGCGCTCGGCTCCGCGCTTGAGCTGATCCACGGGACCTTGCCCGAGGACTAGCGCAACAAAACCCAAAGCCACGAAGAAGATGCCGACTCGACTGAATACGCCAACACGCATAAGAGAAAACTGCCTGCTAAATGTGGAACACGCAAGATTGCTCCACCGAATTCTTCAACCGCAGAATCCCGTTTCGGAAAGTCCGCTGAAAACCTGCGGGTACTTGCCACCGGCACAACCTCTGCCCAACTTCGACACCCGCAAATGGGACCCCTTCGAGACCGCACATGATCCTGCTGCATACAGCATTAGCCGCCTCCCGCGCTAAGAGTGGCGCGCGCTGGTCGAGGAAATCGCGGTGGCACTCGACCCCGAAAAGCTTGAGGACATCAGCCTCGGCGTCCTCCGAATAAACCGCGGTTACCAAAAAACATGAAGCAATGAACCCGCCACTGCCATCCGGCCGACCTGTGCCGCCCGCCAAGTACAGGGGCCGTATCGCGCCAAGCCCTACGGGTTGGCTCCACGCCGGGCACGCACGCACCTTCACTGTCGCGTGGAAGCGGGCGGAAGACTCCGGCGGCACCTGTATCCTCCGTATGGAAGACTTGGATACGGATCGTCGTAAACCGGAGTATACAGCCGCCGTCTACGAGGATCTCGCGTGGCTTGGTCTCCGGTGGGCGGAGGGTCCGGACACGGGCGGCCCCCACGCTCCCTACACACAGAGCGAACGAATGGATATTTACCGCCGTCAGTGGAAGGCACTTCGCGACAGCGGATGCATCTACCCGAGCCCGCATTCGCGAAAAGACGTGCGCGGGGCACTCTCAGCCCCGCATGAAGGCGCCAACGAGTCTGTTTTCCCCCCGCGTCTGCGCCCGCCCCCCGGCACCGGGCGCAAAACACCGGAACCCGGTTCCGTAAACTGGCGTTTCCGTGTGCCCGACGGACGGGTAATCCGCTTCACCGACGGGCGCTGCGGCGAAACTGCCTACACCGCGGGCCAAGACTTCGGTGACTTCGTCGTGTGGCGGAAAGACGGCTTTCCCTCCTACGAGTTTGCCGTTGTCGTCGACGATCACCTTATGGAAATCTCGGAAGTCGTACGCGGCGAGGACCTTCTCCGCTCCACCGCACGCCAACTGCTTCTCTACGAAGCCCTCGGATGGCGCGCGCCCGCATGGTATCACTGTGAACTCGTTTGCGACGCGGAGGGGCGCCGCCTTGCAAAGCGAACAGAAGCACAGTCGCTGCGCGGAATCCGCAAGGCCGGAATGGACCCGGTCGCCCTCAGAGTGAGCCTTTTTGCGCCGAAGCGATGACTATTCGCGTCAGAAATGCGGTTATTTGCTCACCCTTGGAAAGCACGGCACTTTTTCTATTTGTCCAGTGACACTCCTTTATGAAAACTATCTTTCCATACCGCGACCTCCGCAAAAAAGACAGAGATGCAAAAGAAGAAACAACACGACGCGATCTACTCGTTGTCAAAATACGCGTTCACCCAGATTTACGGGTCGAATGAACAGGCGCAAATCAGTGAGATTTTCGGCTCCCCTCCCCCCCTTATCGAACCGAAGCAGTTGGGAAATTCAGATCACGACTTGAGCCGCGTACGTTTTCTTTTTTCGGGATGGGGATGCCCTGAGACGCAGACGGAACTTTTCCGCAAACTACCCGCGCTGGAACTCATACTCTACGGAGCGGGAGCCACCGATCATCTCGCCACAGACGCACTTAAGGCGAGCCGCGTCCGCCTCACCAGCGCAATTTCGATTAATTCCATTCCTGTCGCCGAGTTCACCTTCGCTTGTATCGTCTTCGGCCTGAAAAACGTCGTGCATCTCGCCTCGCGCAGGTATCTGCACCAGACTTATGACACCGCCGGGCTGCCGGTTTTCCGCGGGACATACGGCTCACGTGTCGGATTGGTTTCTTTGGGCTCTATCGGCCGCCTTGTCGCAGACAAACTCCGCAGTACCAACATCGACCTCGTCGCACATGATCCATATGTCTCGCCGGACACAGCCGCCCGCGCAGGCGGACGTCTCGTCGGCCTCGAAGAGCTTTTCGAAACATCCGACGTCGTCAGCCTCCACACGCCCCTCAACGACAAAACCAAAGGCATGTTCACGCGGGATCTCTTTGACCGCATGAAGAAAGGCGCAACGCTTATCAACACAGCACGGGCCAAGCTCATTCGCACAGGCCATCTCGAAAGCTTCCTCAAGGATCGGTCCGACATACAGGCCTTCATTGATGTTACCTACCCGGAGGTGCTGCCGCGCGAATCTCCTCTGTGGGATCTGCCGAATGTATTCCTCACACCTCATATCGCCGGAAGCTTTGGAATTGAACGGCACCGCATGGGACGCGCCATGATCAACGAATGCAAACGCTACCTCGCCGGCGAACCCCTCGAATACGAAGTGCCACTGCGCTAAACCCTGCTACTACGGTGCGCGCGGTCACACCGGTCGCTTTCCCTTGGATGAAGCGCCGGGATTGCACAACGGCTATGGCGCCGGGGTAGCTCAGTTGCGATGGAACGGGGACGCCAATACAACCGGCAGCGAATTTATTATCTCTGAGCTTTACGATATTCTATGGGACAAATACGCATTAAGTCAGATAAGGTTTCCGTATACCATGCTTATACACGCATTGTGCATAAGCGGCGGCTGCTCGCGGATGTGCAGCGGCAGGTGTGGGTCGCCGCGCTGCACCGCGCGGCGCGCTTCAGCGCGGTGGAGGT
>SKLD01000216.1 GCA_007123395.1 Opitutales bacterium | reverse complement strand
TGCGTTTCGTCCTCCTCACCGGCGTGAGCAAGTTTTCCAAGGTGAGCTTGTTCTCAGGACTGAACAATCTCTACGACATCACGCTCGATGCCGATTACTCGGCCCTCTGCGGCTACACCGAAGAGGATGTCGGCACGGTCTTCGCGCCCGAGTTGGAAGGGCTTGACCGCGAGCAAATCCGCGCGTGGTACAATGGCTACAACTGGACGGGCGAGGCGGTCTACAATCCCTTCGATCTTCTCCAGCTTTTCAAGACGCGCGACTTCCGCGCCTATTGGTATGAGACGGGCACGCCGACCTTCCTCCTAAAAGTGCTCAAACAGCGCCCGGTTTTTCTCCCCGACCTGCAAGAGGTGCGCTCGACGGCGCAGTTGCTCTCCACCTTCGACGTGGGAAACATGCCGGTGGAGGCGCTCATGTTCCAGACAGGCTACCTCACGATTGCGGAAACGTTGCGCCTCGGGGAAACCACCGCTTACCGGCTTTCCTATCCGAATCGGGAAGTTTACCAAAGCCTCAATGAATCGCTCCTCGCGGATTGGACCACCGATCTTCCTCTGCGCGAACCACCCCAGTTCAAACTCTACGAATTGCTCGAAAAGCATGACCTGGCGGGCGTCGGCCGCCTCATCGCGGGCTTCTTTGAGTCGATTCCGCACCAGTGGTATATCAACAACCCCATCGCCCAATACGAGGGCTACTACGCGAGCGTTTTTTACGCCTTCTTCGCCTCGCTGGGGCTGCCGATAAGGGTTGAAGAATCGAGCAACGCGGGTCGCTTGGATATGGTTGTGCGCTTTGGGGGCCGCACGCTCATTTTCGAGTTTAAGCTCGTCGACGATGAGGCCACTCCCCGCGGCAACAGCGCCCTCGCGGCCATCGAGGAGCGCGGCTATGCGGAGCGCTACCGCGCGGAGGGCATCCCCGTGGACTGCGTCGGCATCGAGTTCAGCCGCAAGCAGCGCCGGATTGTGGCGTGGGATGTGGCGTAGTCAAATTGGCTGGTCAATAGGAGGGCGGTGCGCCAGCAAGGAGCGGAATGGACAATCACAAGACGCACCATCCGGTGAATTTTCGTTTCGCCCGGCACTCCGTGGAGACGGGCTTGCGAGTTGGGGAGGAGAGCTTTCCCCTGCAAGTGGTTCACCACGCCGATGAGGTGGTCCACCTCTCCATCGGAGGCCGCTGGGCGGGCACCCACAGCCATGCGGAATTGACCCCGCCGGGGCCCGCCGACGGGGAGGGAGAAGGGGATGCGCAACAGGCGCGGCTCCCGGTCGGTCCCGACGGCTCCATCCGCTTTGCCAATGCGGCGGGCGAAACCCTCCTTGATGCGGCCATGGGGGGCAGTTTCGGGGTGTCGGGCCGATCATGGTTGCTGGAGTTTGCCTATGATGCGGAGATGCGCTTCTACGGCATGGGGGAGAAGCTGGGGCCCTTGGAAAAATCGGGGGTGCGCACAAAATTCTGGAATCGCGATGTCTTCGCGGATTTCGCCGCCGCGACCATCGAAGCCGGCAAGACCGACCCGATGTATGTATCCATTCCATGGCTCATCATCCGCACGGAACGGGGATGGTGCGGTATTCTTGTGAACACGCCGGAGGCACCCTTCATGTGCGCGGGCGGTTCGATCAGGGACATAGCCAACCAGCGTCAACTCGTCACCGAGCCCCGCCTCTACGTGGGTGCCGACAGCGGCCGACCGGAGGTGTGGTTCATCGCCGCGCCCGACCTCGCCACGCTCACCCGGCGCTACCAGCGCCTCGTGGGGCCGACGCCCTTGCCGCCCCTCTGGGCGCTCGGCCACCAGCAATGCCGCTGGGGCTACGGCGGCCCCGAGGATCTCAGGGAGGTTCGGGACGGCTTCGCCCGGCATGGCATCCCCAACAGCGGCCTCTGGTTGGACATTGATTACATGGATCAATTCAAGGTCTTCACGTGGCAGCCGGAGGCGTGGCCGGACCCCCGGGCGGCGATTGCGGAACTGCAGTCCGACGGGCAGAAAGTCGTGCCCATCCTCGATCCCGGGGTCAAAGTCGCCCCGGATTTTTCGGTCTATGCATCGGGCATGGAGGCCCGGGCGTTTTGCCCGACGCCGGAGGGCATCCCCTTCACCGGATTCGTCTGGCCCGGTGCCACCGTGTTTCCCGATTTCTCCACCGCCGCAGGGCGGGCATGGTGGGCGCAACAGGTCAACGAGTTCAACGACTGCGGTCTCGAAGGCTTCTGGCTCGATATGAATGACCCCTCGGTGGGGCCGGTGGAGATGGACAACCTGTGCTTCGGCCCCGAGCGCCTGCCCCACGCCACCTTCCACAATCAATACGGGGCCGCCATGGCCCGCGCCACCCACGAGGCGCTCACCACCGCAGAGCCCGACCGGCGGCCCTTCCTCCTCGCCCGCTCCGGTTGGATCGGTTGCCAACGCCACACCGCCTTGTGGACCGGCGACAGCCTTTCGAGCGCTGTCTACATGAACGGATCGATCCCCTGCACCCTCAACCTCGCCCTGTCCGGGGTGCCCTTCAACGGGCCGGATGTTCCCGGTTTCGGGGGCGATGCTTCGGAGGCCCTCGCCTTGGAATGGTATCGCCTCGGCTTTCTCTTTCCCTTTCTGCGCAACCATTCCATGGTCGGCACCCGGGCGCAGGAACCGCACACGTTTTCAGCGCCGGTGCGCGAGGCGATCGCCCATCTGATCCGTCTGCGCTATAAGCTGCTGCCCTACCTCTACCAACTGTGGATCGATCAGGAAACCGACGGGTCGGCGGTGTTGCGTCCGCTCATCCACGAGTTTGACCGACTAACACGGCTGCCCATCGACCGGATCGACGATCAGTTCATGGTCGGCCCGTCCTTGTTGCAGGCCCCCCACCTAATGGGGCGGGCCGAGCGGGAAGCGGTCTTTCCGGCCTGCGACTGGTTTTGCCTGTCCACGGGCCGGTGGATGCGCGCCGAATCCCGGCTCACGTTGGAGAAGGCGAATCTGCCGGTGCCTCTGTTTGTGCGGGCCGGTTCGGTCATCCCCATGCTACGTGGCGACATCACCCACGCCAATCAGGTGGATCTCTCCCGCATCGACCTGCATGTCTTCCTGCGACCCGGCGAACACGCCCGCGTGTGCTACCGCGCGGACGACGGCAGATCCCTTGCCTACCGCAGGGGGGAACGCAGCCATGTTGAGGTGGACCTCGCCGTCGATGATTCCGGCCACCTCGAAGCCAAGCGGCTCTCCAGCTCCAGCGCATGGCAAGCGCTCGACATCCGCTTCGTCACCTATGGAGGTGTGCGCATGGACGCGGAGACCGTTCCCTTTCAGTGGTCGGCCACCGGCGAACCGCTGGCGGGGCTGCGCGGAACCTGATGCCGCGCTCGGGGGGGAAGCGTCCGGTATCTCCGCCGTCGCGGTGCTTCGGCCCGCGACCGGGGGGGTGGGGGGAAGTCACCACCTTGTTTGCTCGTGCGCCCCGCCACGGGATGGCGCTCAGGACCAAGTGGACGCAGGAAGGCCCGGCGTGGTGGCGGTGAGGGTCATGGCTTGGGGATCTTCGATTTGCAGGATGACCTGCAAGAGGCCGTTGAACGTGCGTCGGTGGGGGACCTGCTCGGGGTCGTGGTCGGTGGGGCAACCGTTGCCGGTGCCCAGCATGCGGCAACCGGCGAGGTCGAGATCGACCGGCAGGCAGGCCGTGGGGACGGTGCGGCCTTCGCTGTCGACCACCGCCACGCCGATGACGAGGGTCGCTCCGGGAGCGCGCACCGCCTCCGGGTTCATCAGCCAGCAATGCAGGCCCGCCGGTTCACCGGCGGTTTCGACGTGGTCTTCCGCCACGACCTCGCCACCGCGATAGCCCACGGCGTGCAGGCGTCCGGGCCGGTAAGGAATGCCGGTGAAATCGACCACATGCCCCGGCTCCACCGCAGCCTCGCCCATGCGTGTGCCATTGAGGAACAACGCCACCCGCTCGCAATTGCAATAGACATACACCTCCACCGGGGTTTCCAGCTCCACCGGCAGATTCCAGTGCGGGGTGAGATGCACCTGTGGTTCCTCCCGCCATTGGCTCATGAAATAGCGTCCGTTGTCCTTGAGGAAGCCGCAGCTGTCGATGATGCCGAACTGCGAGGCGACGGCCGGCCAGCGGCGGTAGGGCGTGGGTTCGCCGCGGTAGTCGAAGCCGGTCCAAACGAAGCTGCCGGCGACCCCCGGCGCGTTCGCGGCGCGCCATTGCATCGGCCCCCAGATACGCACCTCCTCGTGGGTGTCCTCGCCATAGACGGTGCAGGCGTCCGGGTCGGTGGGCCATGCGCCGCGGGTGCGCAGGCTCGACGAGGCCTCGGTGCAGACAAAGGGCAGGTCCGGGCAGGCCGCGCGGATACCATCCCATAACTGCGGGCTGTAGTTGAAGCCGATCAGCGGCAGGCTGCGCAGGCTGGGCAACAGTTCGGCGACATCGTGCACATGGCGGCGCCGCTGTCGGTCGCCGTTCTCCTGGCGGCGGTCCATGGTGTGCCATGCGCAGGTCAGGGGTCGGGTCGGGTCCAGCCCGGCGGCGACCTCCCGATACTTTTCGACGATGCGCAACATGCGGGGATCCATCTGCACGAATCCCGGCTCGTTGCCGATGCACCACGCGATGATCGACGGGTGGTTGCGCTCGCGGCGCAGCATGCGGGCGAACTGATCGAGTTCGTAGGCGCCCGGCGCGAGCAGCCGGTGCTCCTCCAGCACCATGATGCCCAGCTCGTCGCACAATTCGAGCAGGTCGCGGCTGGCCGGATGGTGGGCCGAGCGGTAGGCGTTGGCACCAAGGTCCTGAAGGCGGCGCAGGCGGAAGGCGATGAGGTCGCGCGGGCACGCGATGCCGACACCGGCGTGGTCCTGATGACAACACACGCCCTTGAGCTTGGTCGGGATGCCGTTGAGGCGAAAGCCGTCGGTGGGGTCGAAGACGGCGGTGCGGATGCCGAAG
>SKLD01000070.1 GCA_007123395.1 Opitutales bacterium | reverse complement strand
GGTCCGGGACGTCGGTCGGAGGCAGCAGGCCGGCTGGAGATTCGCGCCCTCGTGTATTTTCCCGCGCGGACGGGTTTTCGCTTTACCATCGCGCGGGAGCCCGTTGCGAAACACAGAGAAGCCTCCCCTAACGCCGCTTCGGCGACGACCCGAGCCCTTCTGTTCTATAAACGTATAATTAGTAAACAAATCACCGTCGCGTGAGCAAAATCAGATAGAGAAGATTGGCGAGCGATGCGATAAACGCGGCCACGTAGGTGAGTGCTGCGGCGTTGAGAGTGTCGGACACACCGCCCATCTCGTCGCGCTGGAGGATACCCGTGCTGACAAGTTCGGCCTTGGCTCGCTTGGAAGCGTCAAACTCGACCGGCAGGGTGACGAGCTGGAAAACAGTTAGGACGAGATAAACGCCAATCCCGACGTAAATCAAACCGAGGATGTGGAAAATGAATCCGCCGATGAGCACGAAGGGCAGAATCTGCGATGCGAACATGGTCACGGGGACGAGCGACATACGCAGGCGCAGCATGGAGTAGCCGGTGGCGTGCTGGATGGCGTGCCCGGCCTCGTGCGCGGCCACGCCAAGGGCGGCAAGGCTCGTGCCGTGGTAATTCTCCTCGCTGAGGACGAGCCGCTTTTTCGACGGATCGTAGTGGTCGGTGAGGTGACCGCGTGTCGACGTGATCTCGACATCGGAGATGCCGGCCTTGCGCAGAACGTACTGCGCCGCCTCCCGGCCGGTGATGCGGCTGCGCGAGCCCACCCGTGACCACCTGCTGTAGGCACCCTGCACGCGCATCTGCGCGTAGATACCGAGAAGAATTGTCGGAACAATGAGAACGAGAAAATAGAACATCGCTTATAGGATTGAGAATTGATCGACAATGGAAAGGATTTTCCGTGCCGATCCCTTTTCAAGCGAAAGGCGACGATTTTCCGCGAGAAATCCGCGCCGCAACTCAGAGGTCGAGGCTGCGCTGACGGTATCCGGGCGGCGGAGCGAAGGTCGAATCGTCGGGCTCGAAGGCTTCCGTGCCGACAAGGCGGGTTTCCGACTCCGCCTCACCGCCCGGGCTGAACTCGCGGATCAAGACGGGAAATCCGCTCACGTCGGCAAAGCCGTCGAGCCATGAGTCGCCGGACCACTCCATGAGCATCGTTGCCGTCGGCCCGCGGGAAAGTGCCTGCATCATCTCGGAAAAGAAGGACGCCATCCCCTCGAACGCTTGCGAGAAATCGCGACCGCCTTCGACATCGGACCAGTCGGCGACAAACAACTCACGCACCTTGCGACCGTCCACGGCAGCCTCGAACACGCGGGTTTCGTATTCAGCGACCGTCTTCGTCGCACCGGTGGGCTTGTATTCCACCTTGGGCATTTGCTCACCCTCGAACATTTCGCGCATGCGGTCGCGCATCATTCTTTCGACCATCTGCCGTTGCGCGGCGGGCACGCTCTCCATGGCGGCCTCATATTCCGCCATAGCTTCCTGCATGCGCGCCGAAATACGCTCAATGGCGGCCTCGTCGAGGCGCGTGTAGGCGCGGTCGTCGTGGTCGATGATGATCATCTCGCGACGGTCGACGTGGAAAATCATCTCGCCCGCGTCTTCACCCGTGCCTGCCACCTTGAGGTTGCCGTCGGCCACCCAGATCGTGACGGTTGGCGTGCGATAACCCGGATCCTCGCCGGGTGCGGTCTCCACGAGGTCGTAGCGCACGCCGCCCGAGGCGGCGTGGGCGGAAGCAAGCACGGTAAGGGCGATCGCGGCGGGAAGAAAACGAAAACGTTTGGTTCGATTGGTTCTCATGGCTGTATGAGTATATCGGGTTACTCTTAGATTAAAATGACAGGTTAAGGCACGGGCCCCAATGAAGTCAAGGGACCCGCCCCGATCCGGCCCGCGTCGGGCGTGATCCCCAAGTTTGTCATGAGCATGCGGAAATGCAAAGGACTTCACCCGAGGCGATGTCGGGGGATAAATCCCGTCGGCTCCTTACGCCGAGCGCCAATACCGCTTACCCCCTCAATCAGCGCCTTCAAAGCCGTCCGAGTCCGCTTCCGCGCGCTCTGCCTTCGCCGCTTCGGCGAGTGCCTCGCGCGCGCGCTCGACCTCGCGCAGCATGTGCGCCTTGAGTTCGTCGAGGCCCTCTCCGAGCAGGCAGGACACGGGCAGAAGGTCGACCTCCGGGTAGGCCGCGCGGAAGGCCTCGAGATTGTCGGCGGCAGCGGACTCGTCCATCTTATTGGCGGCGACAAAATGCGGCTTGGCGGCAACGGCAGGGTCGTAACGCTCCAGCTCTTCGCGCAGGACACGGTAGTCGTCACGCGGGTCGCGGTTGTCCGTTCCCGCCATGTCGATGAGGTGGAGAATGACAAGGCAACGCTCAATATGGCGGAGAAAGCGGTGCCCCAAGCCGCGGTTGGCGTGCGCGCCCTCGATAAGCCCGGGGACGTCGGCGAGCGTCAGGCGCACGGCGGGGTCGTCAAACGTCACCACCCCGACATTCGGGTGAATTGTAGTAAAGGGGTAGGCGGCTGTCTTGGGCGCGGCAGCGGTGATCATGCCGATAAGCGTCGATTTGCCGGCATTGGGAAAGCCCACTGCGGCAACATCGGCGAGCGTCTTGAGGACAAACGTATATTCGCCGCGCTGTCCGGGCTCGCCCTCCTTGAATTGCCGGGGGGCGCGGTTCACCGAAGTCTTGAAGCGGGTATTGCCCCAGCCGCCGCGCCCGCCCTTGAGGAGCGTCACACGCTCGCCATGCCCGAGCAGCTCGCAGGCCACGCTTTCGAGGCGGTTGTCGACGACGACAGTACCCGGCGGCACCTTGAGAATGCGGTCCGCGCCGTTGCGCCCGTCTTTGCCGGAGCCTTGGCCGCCCCGCCCGTTCTTCGCTTCCCAGTGCGGCGTGAAATGGAACTGCCGCAGGTCGCTCACGTTCTCGTCGCACTCGAGGATCACACTGCCGCCGTCCCCGCCGTCCCCGCCGTCGGGGCCGCCTTTGGGCAAGTATTTCTCGCGCCGGAAGCTCACGCAACCGTGCCCTCCGTTACCCGCGCGCAGCTTCACCCGTGCTTCGTCAATAAACATAGCGACCATCCAATGGCGGCGGCGCGGTGCCGGACAAGCCTATTGCTCCGCGCGAAAGGCGGGCAAAGGGAAGACCAACTCAGTGACGACGGGCCGGTGGTCGCTCGCGGCGGCGGTGTCCGGATGATCGAAAATCCACGCGCGCCCGCCCTCGACATGCGGCAGCAGAGCCGGTGAGACGAGTATGTAGTCCACACGCGAATACACGTCCTCCCGCGCCCAGTGGTGGGTCCACCGCTGCCCGTTGCGGTCGGTGGCGTCGAGCATGAAAGCAAGGGTACGGTCGCCCACGGTGAGAAAGCGGCGCACCGGTGCGCTGCGCGTGGTGTCGTTGAAATCGCCGATGACCATATAGGCAGTCCCGCTTTCCCCGTGACGGCGGCGGATGGAGTCGCGCGCCACCCGTGCCTCCGAGGTCCGCCGCCAATGCGAGCGCGGGTCCTCACGGTAATCCGTGAAGCGGCTCTTTAGGTGGATATTGAAGAGAATCCAGCGCACACCCGCCGTCTCAAAGTGGACCTCCTGCAAGCCGCGCTTCATCGGAATGCGCCCTTGCAGGTAGGGAAAATCCAAATCGGCGTGTCCCTCCGCGTGCACCGGCGGGACCCGCGAGAGCACGGCCACGTGCCGCACCGGATCGTCGCCCTCCATGAGCAGGGCGTGGGGATAGTCGAGCCCTTCACGGGCGAGGTCGCGCTGCAACTCGCGCAGGAACGGCTCCGTGCCCATCTCCTGCAGGGCAAGGATGTCGGCGTCGAGCGCGGCAATCACCCGCCGCAAGGCTGCCTTCTCGGTCTCCGGCTTGGGATAGTCCGGCCGCCAGCGCCCGTCGATAATCCGGTTCATGACGAGGTAGTTTTCCACGTTCCACGTCGCAACGCGCAGGCGGATAGTCTCAGCGGATACATCCGCCGCTCCGTCCACCGGCGCGGTGCCGGGATCGCCCGCGGGACTGAAAGCAGCTGCGATGCACAGTCCGAAGACGGCAAACCACACCCGAATGCGGAAAAAGGCAGCCGCCCTCATATCTCTCCCTCAGCGCAAAGCCTTCTCCACGGGCACGTCACCGGAGAGCAGATCGTAGACTTGACCAACAGTTTCCGGCGTGCGGAGGCAATGCACCGCTGCCGCCGCCACATCCTCGCGCGGAATCGTTCCGCGGCGCTCGATCCGCGCCGCCGCCTCGACGCGGCCCGTGCCCGCATCGTCCGTCAACCCTCCGGGACGCAGGATGGTGAAATCAAGACCACTGCGCAGAAGCCATTCATCCGCCGCCCACTTCGCCACCAAATATGGCTTGATGCCGCCCGACGCCGCGTCGGGATCGCCCGCGCGCATGGCGCTCACCATGATGAACCGCCGCGGTCCCCGTGCGATGCAGTGCTTCATGACGCGGACCGCACCCCATAAGTCGACCAGCAGCGTCTTGTCCTTGCCCGTGTGCGCGCCCGATCCAGCCGTGAAGACAACTGCATCGGCGCCATCCAGTGCAGAGGTAAAATCGCCTTCCAAGTCGCCGACGACCGCCTCCACCCCGCCCTCGCGCAGGGCCGCCGCCTGTTCTTCCTCACGCACCATCGCCACAGGCACCGTCCCCGCCGCCGCCTGCAGGCGCTCCACAAGCAAACGCCCGATTTTTCCGTTAGCTCCGATAACCGATACTCGCATGAAAGGTATGAAGAAGCGGATTATCACAGTTCGCAATAGTAAAATCACCGGAATGCGCCCGCAACTCAACTACTGCTGATCAGCCCGACTGACCTGCGCGGAAGGCTGGCCATATAAGACGAAAAGCATCGGCAAATTCGTCCGGGTGCTCCGCTAACCACGCGTCGACGGCCCGCGGGGCGAGCCAGCGCCCGTCGATGATCTCGCGCGGGTCG
>SKLD01000344.1 GCA_007123395.1 Opitutales bacterium | reverse complement strand
TTCATCCTCAACTCCTTTTTCATTGCCTCGGTGACGGCCATTCTGGGCACGCTCTTCGCTAGTCTCGGGGGCTATGCGCTGGCGAAGTTCCGCTTTGCGGGGAAGCCCTTCATCCTCGGCACCGTGCTGATGGCGATCATCATTCCCGGCCCGCTCCTGCTCGCGCCGGTTTACCAGTTGCTCTACCAACTGGGCTTATTGAACACCTATTGGGGACTCATCCTTCCCGGTCTCGCGCCAGCCTTCGGTATCTTCCTCTTCCGCCAGGCCATGCTCAACTCCGTCCCCGGCGAGTTGCTGGAATCCGCCCGCATCGACGGCTGCGGCGAGCTGCGCATCTTCTTTTCCATCGTTCTGCCGATCATCCGGCCGATGGTGGGGGCGTTTCTCCTCATCAACTTCCTCTTCAACTGGAACAACTTCATCATGCCGCAGGTCATCCTGCAGGATGAGACGAAATTCCCCCTTGCCGTTGCCATCGCGCAGTTGCGCGGCACCTACAACACCGACTACGCCCTCATTTCCGCAGGGACGATTGTATCCATTCTCCCCGTCATGCTCCTCTTCCTCATGCTCCAGCGCGAGTTTATCAGCGGCCTCACCAGCGGAGCGGTGAAGGGGTGAGGGGGCTTGTGCGGCGGGCGCGGGCAAGGCTTCATGCCCTCTTTCGTCCCGTGGTTTCGGGGTGTGTTCCGGTATGGAAGAGTGCCCCCGCGTCTTCCACTGGAAGAGTTTTTTATCGATCCCGTTCCGCGATTTGGCGGGTGTAGAGGCTGGCGGGCTCGACGTGTTGGCCGTGGGATTCCCAGTAGCCGTAGCTCCACCCGTAATTATCCAAATTCCATTGGTGGAAGGGGCCTTGCGCGCGCGGGCCGACATGCCCGATGGCCCAGTTCTGTGCGGTCGGGGGTTGTTCGGCAATGAGGGTGCCCCGCGTATTCCATGCCACGTAGTTGGCCGCCGCCCAGCCGTGGCCGGTACCGAAGCGCAGTCGGTTCATGAGGGCGATGGAGCGGTCCTCGGTGACGTTGTCATAGAGTCCGCCGACCGACCAGCGATGGTGCGCCTCGCTGTGGGTAAGGCTCTGGGCCGCGAAAGAATCGGAGAAGACGTTCGGTCCGGCGACCCGCGAAGACACCACGTAGGCATGGCGCATATTGATCGTGTAACAATTCCGGACCAACCCGTTCTGTCCGCTGAAGTGAAAGCCGTAGCGACCGACATAGACACCGGTTTCGAGATGGTAGCGGCCGGATCGGTCATAGCCCTCGCCAAGGTAAAAGGAGCGGTCGGCCGCGAGAGCGGAGCTGTTCAGGAAGGTGATGCCCGTGGTGTCACGGCCCGTGAGGAAAGTGCCGCGCGTGTTCGCCGTAAAATGCTCGGCTGCCACATTCCGCACCCATGCGTCACGTATGCGGTTGAAGAAGACGAATTGATCGGCGTGGCGGGTGTCGTCGTTCCCGGTCTCGTCGGGTTGCCAGAAGGAGACCGCACGGAGATTCTCCACGCCCGCCTCGCGGATGCGTCCGCCTTCCGTGTAGCGCCGGATCTGCCCCCCGCCCCAGCGTTGTTCGATGGCGCTGACCAAGCCGGAATCCACCGTGATACGATCATCGTCGATTGCCGTGATGGTGTAATGGAAGTTGAGGTTGAACGGCCGCCATTGCTGCATGGGGCGGTCGGGGTTCGGCCCCCCCGGTCGTTCCGGGATTTGGTCCATCTTGATATAGGAAATCCAGTCGGCATTGCCGCGTCGCTTCACTTGGACGGTGTCGCCCACGCTGAAATGCGAAGGATCGGCGACATGAAACCAGCGCCGCCCGACCGGCACATAGTCGTCCACGATCTCCGTGGCGGTGGATTCATCCACGGAGATCCCGGAGGGACCCTCAATTCTCAAGATGGCGCGGTGCTCGGGGCCGGTGGCCACGAGGACGGTGGCCGTCGTTCCCTCCACGGAGGAACGCCATTCTTCCAACGTGAGGTTTTGCTCTGGATGGAGCATGAACTCGCGGAGCGGACCCGGGCCGACGCCGCGCAGGACGACACCGCTCCGGCGAATGTAGAGCGTGCCCCCGATCTCATACAAGCCCGCCCCAAGCTCAAGGGCACCGCGAAAGCCGTCCGCATCAGGTTCGCGCGCCGAGACCTCGTCAAGGGCGTCCTGGATGCGTTGCGTGGCATCGCCGCCTTCCGGTTCCAACCGCAGCACCGTGGGCACATCCGGCGGATCGGCGCCACCCCGGTAGCCCACGCCGGAGAAATCCGGAATGCGGTTGCCGCGCACGTCCGGAATGTAGCGCATCCGGTCATGCGGCCCCGGGTGGGCCACGCGGCTGTAATTGGCAGGCAGGGCCCCGGTGTCGAGCACAGCAAAATAGTAGGCCGTGCGGAAGGTCACGGTATCGTCTTCGCGGATACTCAAGTCGAGACGGTAAACGCCCTCCGGGGGCAGATCGCCGCTGAGCGTCACCTCCTCCGCTTCGTCGGGAACAAGCGGGCGGGGGTCGACTGTTTGCAGTCGCTCATCCGTTTCCGAGCAAAAGAGTGTTCCCTCCAGTGTGCCGCCATCGGCCGAACGAACGACCCACACCGGGATTTCTCCGCCCGGTTCGATGAGCGCAGGGTAACCGATGCGCTGGTCCATCGTGGGATGGGTCACCTCCACTTGAACCTCGGCGGCTCCGGCGAAGAGCGCACTACAAAAGAGTGCTGCCGCCACCTGCGGCGGGAGGCGGAAAACGTGGGATTTCAGAAGCTGGAAGACCTGCATTTAATAGTTATCAAAGCATGTCTTTCATGTCGGCAACAAAAACCCGACGTGTTCCATCGACGAAGCCGTTGAAGGTGACAAAACGCCACGTGCGATCCCATGCCGGATGCGGGTCAACGCGCATAACGGAGTCCGCGCAGGGTTGCTGTGTATTGAGGCGCACGAGAACAGTCTCTTCCCCGGTTTCAATGTTGATCCAGCGCAAGGGCACCGTTCCGTCGCCGAAGGCCGTCCCTTCCTGGGTGTAGGTGTCGGTGAGCACGTGTTTACCGTCCGTGTGGACCGTCGGGTGCCCCGATCCGGGCGTATCGGGGAGCATTTTGCGCAGACCGCTGCCGTCAGCGTTCACTTCGACCAAACGCAATCCATTCCGGTCGATATTCAGGTTCATTGAAATCCGCTTGCCGTCTGGAAACCATGTGGCGTGGTGGCCGCCTTTGACCCATTCATCGGGTCCCACGGCACAGTGCATTTCCTTGCCGTCAAGCGTCATTGTTATCCACGCGAAGCGCACGGAGAGACGGTCGACGGCGAACATATTCCAGCGCGGTTCGGGTGTTTTGGGGAACCAGCGGAGGCTGAGCATCAGCCGATCGCCTTGGGGATTGAACTTGCTGTGGAAACCGTAGATTTCGTATTGGCTCGCGTCGCCGACATCGACGGAGGGATTGGCTTGGGACAAGATGTCGGCGATTGAGGCAAGTAAGCGTGCCTTTCCGGTCGCAGTGTCGGTGAGGTAGAAGCCGTCGTCATCCGCCGGCTCAAGGTTGCGCGGCATCTTGTCGAGGGGAATGCAGACGCCATAGCCCGGTTGCGTCCGGCGCATGGTCGTCATGTTGGCCGAGATCAGCCAGCGGCCGTCCGGCGAGGCATGGTAAACGGTCCCCTCCATCTTCTGGCGCGCGCCGTTGAGCGGGTCGACTTTCCATGCGAAGGGTTGCCACGTGGCGGTGTCGACATCGTTGAAAAACAGTTCGTGATCCGAGCCGCCCCAATTCAGATTGGCGCCCATTTGCGGTTCCCAGCCACAGGTTTCGCCGACAACGCGGTTTTCGCCTGTCTGCAAGTCGATCACGCGGACGAGGCCGGCTTCCCCCGGCTCCGGTTGCCGGTCCTCAAAGGGTAGTTGGAAGACGGCGAGGTAGCGCCCTGACGGGCTGACGGGGGATGTGTCGAAAAAGCGGTGGATACACCCGGAGGTATCGGGAGTGACGCACCATACCGGTATTTTCGGATCGAAGTCCGTGTAGCGGGGGAAGAATTTGTCCATAAGGCGTTTTGGTAAAAATTAAATCCTCGCCGCATTCGGCCCGCCATGTCAACCCGAAGAAGGCGCATGGGACAGCGCCGACGGGTTGCTACGAAAATGAAAAGGGCAGTCCGGCTTCCCTGTAGCCGGTTTCGCAAGATGATGAATGCGAAAGCGCCGCACCACGGGGTGGCGTTCTCCACACGTCGCTCCTCAGGAAGCCGACGCCGCTACTTGGCCGCGAGCAACTGGTTGAGGCGGCTCTGCCACTCGGGTTCGGCAATGACTTCGAAGCGCATGCGCTTGCTCTTCATCCCGGGCACGAGGTGCGCCCAGTCGCTTTCGCGGGCCAACTCGGTGCAGCGGTTGAAGACGCTCCGCTTGTAATCGGTGTCTTCGTTTTTCAGGTGCGCTCCTTTCGTCTCCACGACATACACGCGGTTGTAGGGCTCGGGGTGCGCCTTGCCGCTTTCGGTGAGGGCGAAAATGAAATCGGCGTAGATGCGTTCGCGCTTCCAGCCCTGCACGCGATAGTCTTTGCGCGGGGCGTTGCGGTACCAGAAAAACAGCTCCGCCTGGTCCTCCATGTAGGAAGCGACGGCGTTTTCGAGGGCGTTCAGGTCTTCCTCCAGGACATCCTCGAAAAGGCTGAGCTGGAAGGGTTTTCCGTTGGTCTTGAGGGCGCGGCGGCCCATTTCCGGGATTTCCTGTTTCTTCGGCAGGCGGTTAAAGCCGAGATCCTCCGCCACGACGATGAAGCGCATCTCGCCGGATTGGAGAAGGGACTCGAATACCTCGTGCGCGAGGGCATCCCGCACCTCCGAGAGGCGAGTCCGCATGTGCTCGAGGATGTGGACGAAGTTGTCCGCCACGACTTCGCGCGGATGTTGTTCGAGATAGTGGGCAAAGACCTTGCGGGCGATTTCATTGCCGCGCCAGGGGTTGGGGCAGACATCGACGAG
>SKLD01000472.1 GCA_007123395.1 Opitutales bacterium | reverse complement strand
GCGTAACTTCGTCGTGCTCTACGACGACGCCGAAGGCGGCGGCAGGCCGCTGGCAGCGACGTCCGTCGAGATTACCGGCGGCGGCACGGATGACCGCTTCGTTGCGTTCTACGATGAAATCGTGGCGACGAACGAGGGCTACTGGGGCACGATCCTGCCAAACGATTTGCCCGGCGGCCTGCGCCGTATCGAGGAGCGTTCGCTTACGGACGGTGCGTTGCTCGGCTCGCGGGTCGAAGCGGACGGTTTTTCCGGCACCGTGAATCCGGCGGGCGGGGCGTCGCCGCTCTTTCTTGACGAACTGGCCGATACGCCCGATCCCGAGTTCATTCCGGGCGGCTCCGCCTTCTGGACGGAGGACGTCAATTGGACATCCGGCGTTTACCCGGACGGCGCGGGCGCTGTCGCCCGTATCGGCCCGGCTTCGCTCGGCAACCGCAATGTTGAACTCGGCGCGCCTGTGACCGTCGGCACGCTCTTCGTCGACAATGCGTCGAGTCCGCACCGCAACCGTATCCGCGACACCGCTACCGCTACCGGTAACAGCCTTCGCTTTGAAGGGCTCTCCGGTCCCGCCTCGCTCGTCGTCACCGGAGACGATGAGGGATTTGTCGAATTCGACGTCGATGCGGGAACCTTCCTTGCCTCGGACCTCGTTGTCGATGTGGCGAATATTGTCGGTGATGCGGAATACGGTGCGTTGCGCCTGCGCCGGGGTTGGTCCGGGCCGGGCGGCATCGTGAAGGAGGGCGACGGCGTCGTCTCGCTCACCGGTGGCGGAAAGGACTTTTCCGGCATGCTTTCCGTGAACCAGGGCGTCGTGCGGGTGACGGACCCGGCTTCCCCCGCTTTGGCTGCGCGTGTCGAGGTCCATCCGGGCGGTCAGGTGCGGCTGGTTTCCGAGGGCGGCACACTGGATGAGCCGCGCGAATACACCCTCGGAACGGACACTATCTCGCTCGACAGCGCAGGGCGCGGAGGAGATATCCCTGTCGGCGAGGAGGAGGGTATCCTCGGCGCTTTGCGCATGGACCCGGGCACCAACGAGAACGTCTCCCGCCTGTCAAACGGCCTGTTTTTCGCGGGTCCGTCGAGCCTCCACGTCGACGGCACGCGGAACCACCTCCAGATCGCGGGTACGCTCACCGGGGAGCACGGCTTCTCCAAGTCCGGCGGCGGCACGGTCGAGTTTCTCGCACCGGCTCCGGATTACACCGCGCCGGTCTCGCTGCTGCGGGGCACCATCCTGCTCCGCGGCGATCTTGGTTCGCCGGTCACTCTGGAGGCGGAAACGGTCCTCGGCGGGCACGGGTCGGCCGGGCCGCTCAGCGGCACGGGGGAGGTCTCCCTCGACGGGGCGGTGCTCACCGTTCCCTCGGTATCCGGGCTCCACTACAGTTTCGGTTTTTCCGGCGAGGGTTCGCCGTTGTGGGGCGAGGAGAGCGCAAGCGGCAACGCCATCCTGCGGCTCACGGGAGACGATCCGTTCGGCGCGCCGCTGTCACTCTTCAACCGTATCGACATTTTCATCGCACGCGAGGACCTCCAACCCGGTGAGCGCTACCGCGGCGCATTCTTCACTACCGGAGCGTATGACCTCGCGTCGGCTGTCTCGGGCGCGCGCGTGCAGGTCTATCACCTCGATTCCGGCGGGGAGGTGCTTTTCGGCGGGGAAACCTATGCGCCGTATGCCGGGGAGATCTCGCTGCATGCCGTCCCGGAGACAGCAGGGTTTGCCGCCGGACCGGTCGCGGGAACCGTTCTTGAGTTCCGCGTGGGTGGTGATCCGGAGACGTTCGGCGAGTGGCGCGCACTCATGTTCCCTGATCCGGCGGAGGCGGAGGATCCGGAAATCTCGGGGCCTGGCGCCGATCCATTGCTCTCCGGGATTCCGAATTTGTTCCGCTACATTTTCGGCTTCGGACGCTACGATCCGCCCGGTGAACGCATGCCGTTTCTGGACCACTCCGGGGGGGAGGCGCGGATCGTTTTTCCCGTCGGGGAATTTCCTCCGGATACCGTCGTCGTGGCCGAAATGTCCGTTGACCTCGATGATTGGAGCACGGTGGTCTTCGATTCGCGGTTCGATACCCTTGAGACGGATGCCGCCGGACGCGGTTTCGTCGAGCTGCCGGGAGGACTCTCGCCCGCCGCGTTCTTCCGCGTGCGCGCCGGGTGGTCCGGCGGCGATGATTGATCCGGGCCCTACTTTTCGGCGGAACTCGATTTACCGCCTTCCGAGTCTCCGGCGGCTTCTTTTTTCTTTTTCGCACTCGAACCGACAAAGATTTTCACGTCCGCTTCCTTGCCGTCGAGGAGCTTCATGGCTTTGCGCAGAGCCTTTGAGGTCGAGAGGGTGGGATTGGAGGGAACGTCGGCGAAAATGTTGTCGCGCCCGATGACGTTTGCGATCCCGCTGCGCAGGAAGATTTCAACGGCTTCACGCCGCGCCTCGCTGATGAGGAGGACACGGTCCTGCTCGTGCATGAGTTTGCACAACTCCTCAAGAGCCATGACGCTTGTGGCGTCGAGGTGGTGCGCGTGGCGCATTTTTAAGATGACCACCTTGAGGTTGGGATCTTCGCACACGCGGCGCATCTGCTCGTAGAAAATCTCGGCGGCGCCGAAGAACAATTCTCCCTCCACGTGGAGAATGGAGACTTCGGGGCGGGCGCGCTTCTGCTTTTCCTCGAGGGCGGTGAGTTCGCCCTCCGGGTTAAAACCGTATTCGAGCATTTCCGGTTCGGAGACCTTGCGCAGGAAGAGGACGATGGAGACGGCCACGCCGAGGTAGATGGCGGTATCGAGCGCGAGCAGAAGCGCGGCGCTCATCGTGGCGAAGAAGACAATGAGGTCCGAGCGCGTCGCCTTCGTGACGATGCGGATCTGGTGCTGGGAAATGAGGGAGAGGCCGATGGCGATGACGACGACGGCCAGCGCGGGACGCGGAATGTAGCCGATGAACCCGCTGAGGGTGACGAGGAGAATGGCGACGATGGCGGCGGCGATGATGTTGGCAAAAGGCGTCTTGCTTCCGCTGCGGAAGTTTAGGCTGGAGCGGGTGAGGGAGGCGGAGGCCGACATCCCGCCCGCGAGCGCGCTGCCGATGTTGGCCATACCGAGGGCAAACATCTCCTGGTTGGGATTGAAGCGCGTGCCGGAGCGCGCGGCGAGCGATTTGCCGATGGAGCAGGCCTCTAGGGTGATGAGGAGGGCGAGGGCGAGGGCCGCGCTCGCGAGCGTTTGCACAATCTCAAAATTGATCGTCACGGGGGCGAGGCCGAACTCCTCAAGGCGCAGGCTCTCCAGCGTCTCAACCTCCCAGCCGAAGTTTCCCATGCCGAAGGCCGCCGCCGACATAAGGAGGAGGGTGAGGGCGACGTTCGGGAGTTTCGGAAGCGTCCGTTGCAGGCCGAGGTAGACGGTGGCGGTCAAGAGGGCGACCGTGAGGGCGGGCAAGTGCGTGTTTCCGAGGTTGGCCGCGGTGCGGTAGACCACCTCGAAGAACGATGCCGAGGACTGGATGGTGAACCCGAGGGCAGAGCGCACCTGATTGGCGATGATGAGAAGCGCCGCCGCCGTGATGTATCCCGTGATGACCGTGCGCGAAACATACTGAATGAGACGTGCGACTTTGAGGTAGGACCCGAGGACGAGGAAAACCCCGGCCAAAAGCACGAGGAGGGGAACGGCCACGAGCATGACCGGTCCCTCCATGTGCAGGCTCAGGAAGGCGCCGAGGATGAGGACGGCGGTGGCGTTGGAGGGGCCGAACGAGTTGTAGGGCGAACTCGCGAAGAGCGGGCCGATCAGCGAGGCAACGATAAAACTCAGGATGCCGTACTGGATCGGCACGCCCGCGATCATGGCGTATGCCATGCCCTGCGGGAAGGCGAGAAGGGCCACATTAATCCCCGCCCGCACATCCGCCCCGAGGAGCCGCTTCGAATACCCGCGGAAGTAGCGCCGCAAGGGGAAGAAATCCAATTCATTGAATTCCCTGACTTCTTTGAATATTTTCTTGGCGGTTCGGGTCGGTTTCACTCGGCAAGCATCCTATCGCACGCCATTAGCCGGCAGGGATCAAGTCAAAATCCCGCTCAACTCACGATGATACGGTGACAGAGTTCCGCGCCGTGCGCATGCCCGGTCCCGTTCGAGCGCCGCCGCCGCGGCGGTGTTTGGGTTGGTTGCGGACGGGTGTTGATCGCCGCGGAAGATTATCGTCGCGATCTTGTCATTACAGAATTGCCTTCTCGTGCACTTCATCCGTGCCCTTCACACCGGCGACGAGACTCCCGGGGTCCTTTGCCGCCGACAAGCGATCTTCGATAAGGGCGTCACACCGATAAGCTGTAACGCCCAATAAAGCAGGCGATTCCCCGAGCCGTGCTTTGTTCACGCTTGTCATTATGACCGAGGCGTCTAGCGATTGTTCATGATTTCGTCCCCTTCCCCAGGCACCGCGCGGGAAATCGAGCGTTTGATCGCGGCGCTGACCCTCGAAGAAAAAATCCGTCTCATCCAAGGTGACGGCTGTTTCACCGTCGCCGGTGTGCCGCGATTGGGAATTGAAGAGCTGCGCTTGTCGGATGGCCCGCACGGGGTGCGGCAAGAGACCCACTACGACTCGTTCGTGCCGTTGGGCAACCATGATGACGCGACCACCTACCTGCCCGTCGGGATCGCTTTGGCGGCCACATGGAACGTGCGGCGTGCCGCCGAGTTCGGGGATGTCCTCGGGGCGGAAGCACGCGCGAGAGGCAAGGATATTATTCTTGGCCCGGGCGTGAATCTGATACGCACGCCCTTGTGTGGGCGCAACTTTGAGTATTTCAGCGAAGATCCGCTGCACGCGGGACAATTGGCGGTGGCCGTGATCAAGGGGATTCAGGCCCATGATGTGGCTGCTTGCGTGAAACACTTTGCCTGCAACAATCAGGAACTCAACCGGCACGGTGTCGATGTTCAGATCGACGAACGCACGCTGCGTGAGCT
>SKLD01000200.1 GCA_007123395.1 Opitutales bacterium | reverse complement strand
TTCGACCAAGTCGCCGTATTTGTCAACCGTTGCAGCGAAGGAACGGACCGGCCGACGGATTTGTTATTGCGATTCGAGTGGTCCCGCGACGCTTCGTTTGCCTTGGAAGAAGGGGCCGGGGAAATCAAGTACAGCGGTTTGCCTGGCTGGCTTGAAACACTGGAAGCGGGCCGCCCTCTCACTTTTGAAGGAGAGTCCGCGCCGCCGCCGCTGTGCCGAGACGCCCCGCCGGGGCAGGACCATAAGGTGGTCGTCGTACCGATCTTTTCGAGCAACCGCTTCTGGGGCGTCCTTTGGGTGGGCCTTTGCCGCGAGGGCGGTGAGCTGCGGCAGACAGCCGTGACCGCGCTGGGCTCGCTGGCGGCCAGCCTCGGCGGGTTCATCGAGACAAAGCGGGTGGAGGATGCCCTGAAGACGGCAAAAAACGAGGCCGACGCGGCAAATCAGGCGAAGAGCGAGTTTCTCGCCATGATGAGCCACGAGATCCGTACACCGATGAACGCCATTATCGGGTTCACCGACTTGCTCGCGCAGACAGAGATCACTCCCGCGCAGAACGAATACATAGCCATCGTCACGCGCAGCGGGCGCGATCTGCTCGAACTGATCAACAACATACTGGATTTCTCGAAGCTGGAGTCCTCTCCGGTGGAATTGGAGCACGTTCCCTTCGGACTCGAAGTCGCGCTCCTCGAAGTGCTCGAGGTTGCGCTCATCAAGGCCCGTGAGAAGGGGATCGCCCTCGACTGCAAGATCGACGACGAGACGGAGGGCCCGTTCCTCGGGGACCCGTTGCGGCTTCGTCAGATCTTGCTCAACCTCGTGACAAATGCGGTGAAGTTCACGAGCGAGGGCGGTGTCTTTGTCACGGCCAAGGCCCGGATGACCGGTCCAAGGCACGCTCAAGTCTGTATTGACGTAACTGATACGGGGATCGGTATTCCGGAGGATAAGATCGATGACTTGTTTGTCGCGTTCCGCCAAGTGGACTCGTCGACTACCCGCGAATACGGCGGCACGGGCCTTGGCCTGACCATCGCGCGGCGCCTTGCCGAGCGTATGGGCGGCGGTATCCGCGTGGAAAGTGAAGTCGGCGTCGGCTCCACTTTTTCTGCCACGCTGGTGCTGGAGAAAGGAGTGGAAGAGGATAGGTTCAGATCACTCCCCGGCACGGAAACAGAGTTGGAGGCGGACTTCGCCGCCCGGCATCCTTTGCGCATCCTCCTTGCGGAGGACGATCCGTTGAACACCCGTCTGACGACGGAGGTGCTCCACCGCCTCGGCTATGAGGCGCAGTGCGTGGCCGACGGCACAGCGGCCCTCCGTGCGATCCGCGAGGCGGACTTCGGCCTTGTGATTATGGACGTTCATATGCGCCGCATTGACGGGCTTGAGGTCACCCGGCGTGTGCGCGCGGGCGAAGCGGGCGCGGACCGTAAAGATCAATACATCCTTGCCCTCACCGCGCTTGCCATGGAGGAGGACCGGAAGCGCTGCTTCGCTGCGGGAGTCACGGAATACATGGCTAAGCCGATATCGCTCTCGCGTTTCAAGGAGATCCTCGCGGAGGCGTCGCGCCGGGCGGAGGAACGCACGGCGGACGGCCCGCCGGATTGATTGCCCGCACGCGGCTTTGCTTACGCGGGCAGGCAAGTGGAGGCGGCGATTTCGGCGGCGGCTTCTTTGCCGCACAGCGCCTCGACGAGGGCGAGGGCGAAAATGTGCGCCGTGCCGGCGCCGCGCGAGGTGATAATGTTGCCATCGCGCACAACGGACTCGTCGCGGATTCCGGTCAGCGCCCCGGCAACGGAAAAGTGAGCTGTGCAGGCGCGGCCCTCGAGCAATCCGGCGGAGAGAAGGACAGTCGGTCCGGCGCAGATTGCGGCGACCCGTGCGCCGCGGGCGGCGTGGCTTCGCAGGATTTCGAGAACAGCGTCGTCTTTGCGCAGGGTGGCGTGACCGGGACCACCGGGCACGACGACAAGGTCGAAAGCCTCGCCCGCCACGGAAGCGAGCGGTGCATCGGCGCGCATCACCATTTCATTGCGTCCGGTGGCGAGAAGGTCGTTGCCGAGCCCGACGGCCGCAAGTGTCACGTCGACACCGGCGCGGCGCAGGAAATCGACGGGGGCGACCGTCTCCATTTCCTCGAATCCGTTGGTGAGAAAAACAAGTGCTTTCGGCATGGTTCGTCGACGGGTGGAGGTTAATCGGAGATCCCGCCGACGGATACCGGCCGCGCTTCCGTGAAGCGACGGATGGTGTTCGTGTAGGCGGCACCGGCTGTGGCGGGAAGATTGTTGTGACCGGCCCCTTCCACCCAGAGAAAGGAGCGGGGACGCGGAGCGAGCGAGAGTAACCGCTTCGCGTGCGCGAAGGGGACGATGGCGTCACTTGTGCCGTGGATGATCAACACCGGTGAGGAAACATCGCGGATGCGCGCGGCATTGTCAAAAACGTCCCACGGAAGAAAACGGAACGGGACGACGACATCGAAGGCACTTGTGAAGGCCGATTCGATGATAACGGCGGCAAAGGGTGCCTGCACCGCAAGATGCAGGGTGGGGCCGGCGCCGATGGAGAATCCGTGCAGGACGGTTTGCTCCGGAGGATGGCCAAGTTTGTCCCGCGCGTAGGCATGCACCGCCTCGACGGCGGCATTGACGGTCCGTTCGCCCGGTCGGCCGCCGCTCAGGCCGTAGCCGGGATAATCCCAAGCGAGGACGTTGAAGCCGAGCGAATGCATCAGTTCAAGGCGCGGGCGCACCGTGCCAAGGTCCTCGTGGTTGCCGTGGCTGTATAGCAGGAGCCGGTCGCTGCCCGCGTGGGGCAGGTAGAGGGTGGCGATGCCCTCGCCGCCGGGACTGCCGGGAATCTGCACAATCTCCGGCGAGGGCGCGTAAGAGGCGGGCGGCTGGGGAAAGAGCATGCGATTGGTGAAAAGCATCGCGAACAGCGCTAGCCCGCCGTAGGCCACGGCACACAGGATAACGACAAAGCGCAGCATTTCCCACATAACGCTAACCATGACCACGGCGGCGCCGGGATCAACCCCCGCGTTGCACACAGAGTGTCCGTCGGTGCGCGAGACCGGTTATAGTGAACAGGGAGGCACCGCATGCGTTGTAAAGGTCTCTCTCTTCCAGAGCCGCCTTCCGTGTCGCCGGCTAAGCGTATCTCCCGGCGCGCATACGCAACGAACCCGGACACACCATGCTCAAAAGTGAGCGATGAGCCGCCCGCCAGCGCCCCTGAGTCCAACATTATTTAACTCTGAGCTAACTATTGCGCAAGTAATATATGTCTGATTTTATTTATTCCGTAAAGAAATATGTTTGTGAGTTGAATTTTGGAGTGGAATATCGGGATGGCGCGGGTTGACGGCAGGCTTGCGGCGGGCGGGGCGGGGCTGTGGTATGGAGCCCTTGATGATTTCGTGGTTGCGCAAGCGTATGATGGGACGGGACGATGGCCGCGGTTTGGGGGCGTCGTACGAGCCTGCGTGGGAGCCAATCCTCGAAAAGAACACAGTCCTCTACGGTGGTCTTTGCGCGGCGGAAAAGGAGCGTCTGCGGGCGCGCACCGTCGAGTTTCTCGGTTCGAAGAGCTTCGAGGGTTGCGGCGGACTGGAGTTGACGGAGGAGATGATGGTGACGGTGGCGGGGACGGCTTCGCTTCTCATGATGAACCGCCCTGGCCCGCTCTTTCCGGCCCTCTTCACCGTGCTGCTCTATCCGAGTGTTTTCCGCGCGAGGCATGTGGAGGAGACGGACTCGGGCATTGTGCATGAGTCCGCGCCCGAGACCCTCGGGGAGTCATGGGAATCGGGGTCGGTCATCCTCGCGTGGGACGCGGTGCGGCCCGGTGACCGCAATCACACGCCGGGGCAGAATATCATCCTCCACGAGTTCGCCCACCAACTCGACCTCGACGACGGGGCGGAGGACGGTGCCCCGAAGCTGGATTCGCGCGAGGCGCAGCGCACATGGGCGGAGGTCTTCCGGGAGGCGTTTGAGGAGCGCAAGTGGATGCGCCGCATGGGCCACCGTTGTGTGCTCGACGATTACGCGACAACGCATCCGGCGGAATTCTTCGCCGTCTCCACGGAAGTCTTTTTTGAGCGCCCCGCCCGCCTGGAGCGAACTTTCCCCCGCCTGTATAGCGAGCTGAAGCGCTACTTCCGGTTCGATCCGCTGTCCAGTGCGGAAGAGGATAGGAATTAGCGGGATTGGGGAGGCAGTGAACTCCGCGTAAATATAGGATAAAAACCCTATTTTCTACTTGCAATCGTGGTTCAAGTGTGGGCTTATACCCCCATGAAACGTTGCGCTAACACCTAAAACGAGGTACGGTGGCGAGATGATGAAACTGTGCGATTCCGCTCCATCCCGTGGCCTTCCGGCCCGCCGTCTGCGGGATACCGAAGTGGTTTCCTTTGCGCGTGAAGCCGGGGCGGGGCCTGACGAAGAGGCCTTTTTCGAGCTGTCTTCCGAGATGTATTGCCGGGTCTACCGGTCGAGCCTCGTGGAGGTGGTGAATGCTGCCTTTCAGCGCTTCATGGGGCGCGGGGAGCACGAGTGCGTCGGCCATGCCCTTCGCGAGTGGGTGCATCCGGAGGAATCGGACGCCTTCATGCGCGCGCTTGCGGCGGTGGACGGCGGCGGTGCGGCAGTCTCCCTGACGGTGCGCATGCAGTCATCGGCGGCGGGCTATGTGCCGGTGCGCTGGCGTGTTGTGCGTTGGGCCGAGTCGCTCTGTCTGCTCGGTGTGGACCAGCGGGCGGAGGCGGAGAAAGACGCGGCCTTGCAGGAGGCGCGGGAGGAGGCGGCGGTCGTTGAACGTGCGAAGGCGGCATTCTTCGAAATGATGAGCCACGAAATGCGTACGCCGCTGAATCCGATCGTCGGGTTTTCCGACCTGCTCCTCGACACGCCTCTCGCTCCGGAGCAGCGGGAATCGGTGGAGAGCATCCGCCGCGCCGCGCGTCACCTCACGGGGTTGCTGGGTGACAT
>SKLD01000047.1 GCA_007123395.1 Opitutales bacterium | reverse complement strand
TTCCCCGGCCGTTATTCCGAGCATAGCTGAGGGCATCGCCACCGCTTCACTCAGCGGCAACGTCGAAGCCTTCGGCTTGCTCTTCGAAAACACCCTGAGCGCAGGCTTCAACATCGACAACTACCAGATCTATGTGATTCCCGAGCCGCGCGCGTATGCAATTCTGTTTGGGCTCGGTGCGGTTCTTTGGGTGGTCCTCCGTCGCCGCCGCCGGTAAACCACCCCGTCCAAACCTTGGTTTCCTTTGATGACGTGTCCGAGGGCACCCCAACCGGTGCCCGTCTGCTCCCCATCCCATGAAATATTGCCCCCGCCCTTTCTTCCGCCTGCTCGCCGGCTTTGCGAGCGCCTGCATGGCCTTTTCGGTTCTTACGACCGCCGCCAGCGGCAATCCGACAGCCTCCACGGTCTGGCAGGACTTCGCCGCTAATCCGTACAACCACTTGAACATCCCCAACAATGCTTATGCCGGATACCGGGGCGGCAAGATGCCGATTCCGGATGTTCCGGTGGTCGTCAACCTGCTCGACCACGGTGGCAATGGAGACGGCCTGACGGACAATACCGAAGCCTTTCAGAGGGCCATCGAGGCCGCGTGGATTGCCGGAGGCGGCGCCGTCTATATCCCGGCGGGCGTGTATGTCGTCGACAAGATGATCCACCTGAACAAGAGCGGGGTGGTCCTGCGGGGGGCTGGACGTGACCAGACGACTATCCTGTTGACTGGCAATATGGATACCGCTGTCGGTCCCATGCATACGGGAACCGGCGGCACCCACTGGTTCTGGCAGGGCGGGATGATCTGGATGGGCCCCGCGGCTCAGCTGCGCAGGAATTTCGTGTATGACAGTATCCATCAAGGCGTGAACATGGGGGTGGACACCGGCGCCTGGTGGCCGGATGAGCCGAGCAACCATGGATTGGTGGGCAAGCGGATTGCAAATGTCACCGGAGAGCATGCCGAAGGCAGCTTCACGGTCACCGCAGACGATGCTTCCGAACTGCGGGAGGGTGAGTATTTCCGCATGGTCTACCGCAACAAGGCCAATGCCGGCGACTACGACCTGTACCGCGAAATGGTGGGCCATCCATTGATGCAGGACCACTTTCCCTGGGCAAACGCCACGGCGCTCAACAATTTCACACAATGGGTATGGCCGGTCCGGATTGCGCGGATCGATGGAAACGAGATCACCCTGGATCAGCCCCTGCGCGTCCGGACACGGGCGAAGTTTGAGGCCGGGTTTGAGACGATAGGCGAGATCATCACTGAGAGCGGCATCGACGTGCTCAACAGCATCGGCCGGCCTGGCGGCAACAACAATACAGGCCCCCTCAATGGCAGGCGGGTGGTGCATTGGAATATCAAGGGCAACACCGGCAGCAACAACGGCGAGTATGTGAACATGCCCGATGCGCACAGCCACGGAGCGTTGGTCGGCGTGCAGGGAATCCGTTCCAACGCTCCAGCCTGGGCAATGGTTCCGGGCGATAAAGGCAATATCATCGCGGACGAGGGCATTGTCCCTATTTATCCCGACCTGCACCTCAAGCAGAGGGAACTGCGCATGCAGATGGAGCCCTTTGTCGAGTTCCAGACGCCTCGTCTCGATCTGATTCCGCCCGGCCCTACAACCTTGACCGCCGTCGCCAACGGCGGGCCGGGCGCGATCCAGAGCGTGGCCTTCAAAGTGGACGGAAACGTGATCCACACCGCAACAGCCGCTCCCTACTCCGCCGCGTGGGATCCGCAGCCGGGCGCCTATGAAGTCGAGCTGGTCATGCAGACCACCGATGGAACCTATCATTCGCCCCGCCGGACGGTCCAGGTCGGCCAACGCGAGATCATCCAGGACAACGATACCCGCATGGTCTACACCGGACACCGCAGTGTGGTTTCTGATCCCGACGCCCTCGGCGGCACCTACACCTCCTTCCGCGCCGATCACAACACGCACGTCACCTTCAACTTCCGCGGCACACGCTTCATGGTCTATGTACACAACCTGCAGCCGACGCAGCAGCGCATGAATATCTTCATCAACGACCTGAGCAATCCGGCGCAGTTCGTCGACGTGCGCCGCTTCACCGAGCCCAGGTACATGGTCTATGATTCGGGTTCTCTGCCCGAAGGCGACTATACCGTGATGATCAAGCCGCCCTCGCATCAAGTGATGCTGGACTACGTGGTCATCGAAAACACCGGCGAGTTTGGCGGGGGAACCCTGCCGAACATTCCTTTCGCGCCTTCGAACCTCACGGTCACGGCAACGACGGACACCAAGGTGACTCTTTCCTGGTCCGACAACTCCACCAACGAAGCCGGCTTCGCCCTCGAGCGCGCCTTCCATGAAAGCGGTCCATGGGCAGAGATCGCCCTCCTTCCCGCCGACACCACCGCCTACGACGACACCGGCCTCGAACCCTCCACGACTTACGTCTACCGCATTCTTGCTTTCAACGAGGCCGGTGACTCCGACTACAGCGCGCCCGCCTCCGCCACCACCCTCCAAGCCGGCGCCGGACCGCTCTTCGTATCGTTCGACTTCGGAGCAAATGACCCCGACGTAACGGTCAACAGCCCCGTCGGGTAGCTCGCCGGAAGCGACTTCATCAAGGTGAACGGCGTTGCCCAGTTCACAGCCAATGGCACCGCTTACGGCAATCTGAACCTCGAGATGCGCAGGGGCGTAAATAATGTTGATGACCTGAGCATCGATTGGGGATCCGCAATCGATGCTAACGGAACAAGAGACAGGTCGGATTGGGGCGTATTGAGTGATTCTCGCGGGGTCTACCAAGACTACTTCCGTAATGGCGATGGCGGGCGGTCAGTGGGCCTGCGGCTCAATGGTCTCGATGCTGGCACCTACGAGATTTTCACCACCATTATCGTGGATCTTCATGACCCTAATGCCATTCCCAATTTTGGTAGCCGCAGCGTCGGGATCGGGGTGTTTTCCGGCACCATGCCAAACTCGACACTGATCGCCGATCTCGACCAGACAACGACTGCCCAATATGCCGATTACGCAAGCCTCGCCACCTGGGTGCCTTCGCCCGGAGCAGGCGATGGATGGAATGTGCTCCGCGCCGTTGTGAACGTCTCCGGACCGAACGACTGGGTCGTCATCCACCTGGAGAATCCAACAGTCAATACAGCAGGAGCCAATAACCTCGGCATCTCGTCACTGCACGTCACCTACAGCCCCGCGCCCGCCCCGCCGGACGGGCCGCCCGCCAGCTTCGAAGAGTGGATCAGTCGATACAGCGGCATCCCCGCCGACCAAAGCGGCCGCCTCGCCACCCCCGCGGGCGACGGCACCGCCAATCTCCTCAAATACGCCCTCGGTCTCGCACCCCTCGACGACGCCGCCCACCGCCTGCCCGCCCACTGGACGCAGAGCGACGGCAACGGCGGTGTCGATCTTTACCTGAGCTACGCCCGCCTCGCCGGCGGCACCGATCACGGAGAACATCACTACGAAATCAACGACCTCGTCTACCGCATCGGCGTCTCCGAAGATCTCACCGCGTGGTCCCTGCCGAAAGGCGAAGAACCCGCCCTCGTCGAACGCGTGGGCGACCCCATGCCCGACCCCGAGGATCCCGCCGTCGAACACGTCACCGTTCGCCTGCAAAGCCCCCTCGATCCCGCCAACACCCCCCGCGCCTTCCTCCGCCTCTACGTGGAACAGGCCGGCGGCGATTGAGGGGGTATACCGAACGCCGCGGATTGACGCAGGCAAGGCAACTGCGGTGAGCGGGTTGCCGTTGCGCGGCGGCGCGGCCCCGGAGTTTCGCGGCGTTCGCCCTTCCGCGCCGAGGATGTCGAGCGTGCCGCCATCCGTGTAGACGGCGCGATACGCGGTGGCCTGAGAAAACCACCTGCGGGTCGAAGCAGGCAGATTCTACTGAGAGAGCCTAATCAAATTTCGTCGCTCGGCACCGCGCTCGTCTGCGGAGGCGTTGGGCTACACGCCGGACCCGGCCTTGCGCGCGCTGAGCACGCATAATCCCTACATTGTTCGTACAAATGGACCTGCCTCCGGGTTTGGGTCGCCGCCGAAGCGGCGTTAGGGGACAATGGCGCTCGGATAAGCGGCTGGCTCGCAGGAGCGCGGGTCTTCAGACCGCGTAAAGCCGTGGACAACCTCAACGACATTGGCCTTATCCGAGCGCCATTGGCGTTAGGGGAGGCACTCTCTGTACTTCGCAACGGGTTCCCCGCGCTACAGGAAAGCGAGAACCCGTCCATGCGGGAAAGGATTCGATGACGCGAATCTACACCCGGCCCGCTGCCCCCGACCAACGTCCCCGACCATTGCGGACGACACTGGAAAGCCCGCTCAACCCCCGCGCCACCGGCGGCCCGAGTACATTTTCTCAAAGACATTTGATATTGCATGAGGCTCCGGAATGTGGCATGCGATGAATCATTATCTTAGCTCCCATCTCGCGGCAAAATTTTCTTGAAGAAATGTCTTGTGTTCGGGTTCCGGATGCTCCAAGGTTTTTCCAAGATGGGAGAAATCAGAATAAAACGAGAAGATGGGCCGGCGGTGTATCATGTGACATCGCGGGTGATCCAGAAGCGGCGCTTGCTGTTGGAGGGACAGCGGGAGGTGTGGGTGGCGGCGCTGCACCGCGCGGCGGAGTTCAGCGGGGTGGAAGTGATCACCTACTGTGTGCTGGAGACGCACTTTCACATCCTCGTGCGCATCGATCCGGCGGCGCGGCAGTGCGACGACGCCACCTTGGTGCGGCGCTACCGCGCGCTTTACGGAGCGTCGCGTGCGCAGTGGAGCGGGCTCAACGCGGATGAGTTGAAGCACGCGCTCGCCAACGATCCGCCGGAAGTGGCGGAGGCACTGCGTGAGCGGCTGCGCCGTCGCATGGGCGACATTTCGGAGTTCATGCGCACCTTGCGGCAGCGCTACACGCGCTGGTTCAATCTCGCGCACGGGAAGGCGGGGACGCTGTGGGCGGAGCGCTTCGGCAGCGTGCTTGTGCAGGACACGCC
>SKLD01000462.1 GCA_007123395.1 Opitutales bacterium | reverse complement strand
CGCACCGCGTTCAGGTCGATGTAGGCCGCGATCAGCCCCACCAGCCACGGCGTGTCCTGCACAAGCACACTGCCGAAGCGCTCCGCCCACAGTGTCCCCGCCGTCCCGTGTGCGAGGTTGAACCAGCGCGTGTAGCGCTGCCGCAAGGTGCGCATGAACTCCGAGATATCCCCCATGCGCCGGCGCAGCCGCTCCCGCAGGTGGTCGGCCGTCTCCGCATCGCCCTTCTCCAGCGCGTGTGCCAGTTCGTCCGCATTGAGCCCGCTCCACTGCGCCCGCGACTCGCCGTAAAGCGCGCGGTAGCGTTGCACCAAGGTCGCGTCGTCGCACATCCGCGCCGCCGGATCAATGCGCACGAGAATATGGAAGTGCGTCTCCAGCACACAGTAGGTGATCACTTCCACACCGCTGAACTCCGCCGCGCGGTGCAGCGCCGCCACCCACACCTCCCGCTGACCCTCCAACAACAACCGACGCTTCTGAATCACCCGCGATGTCACATGATAAACCGCCGGCCCGTCCTCACGTTTTATTCTGATTTCACCCATAACAAAAGCAACAATGGAGCCTCCGGAACCCAAACTCAAGATATTTCTTCAAGATAGTGAGAGGAGGTTAAGGCTGCGGCTGGGCCGGTTTGAGTGGCGCCGGCCGGCGTGCATGGAGAGTGGGAGTCGACTTGGCTGGTGCGAAACGGCGGCGCGGTAAGCCGGTGATGGATCGTATGGGCCTGTCTGTATCGATGTCGGGCGCAAAATTTTCCCGACTTCGGCGATTCACGCGCCCGCGCCGCCCATTTTCTTGGGCGCGGTATATTCGCCGCCTTCGGGGCATCCGGCGGTGCGGACCCTTCTCGCGGCGGCGGACTGATTGGCGGGAGGTTTTTTCCGTGGCGGAGCGGGCGGCGGTGTGTTTGCCTGCGCCCATGTCGATTACGACGAAGAAGGGAGACGACGGCACGACGCGGTTGATGTTCAACCGTGCCGTGCCGAAGGATGATCCGCGGGTGGAGGCCTACGGCACGGTGGACGAGTTGAATGCTGCCGTGGGAATGGCCCGCGCCCTCGCGCCGGCGGCACAGCGGACACGCGTGGAGGCTTTGCAGCGACACCTTGTCGTCCTCATGGGGGAACTGGCGGTGCAGCCGGAGGACACTGACCGCTACCGTGCGAAGGGGTATCCCCGTTTGGAGGAGAGCGCGCTGGCGGAGATCGAGGCGTGGATCAGCGAACTGGAAGCAAAGGGCACCCGTTTAAGCGGCTGGGTGATATCCGGTGAAACTGTGGTGGGCACGGCCTTTGACTTTGCGCGCACCGTTTGTCGCCGCGCGGAGCGGCGCGTCTGCACGTTGCACCGGGAGACTCCCGTGAACGACGTGGCGATGCGCTTCCTCAACCGGTTGTCCGACTTGCTGTGGCTGCTCGCGCGCGAAGCGGAGGCGGCGGAGTAGGGGGGGGCGGGAAGGACTGGAGCGTGGCTGCTATCGTTCTGCGGCGGGAAAGCCGTAGCTTCCAGACCTTCGGTCGGCAGCCCCGGCTGGTGCGGTGCCGGCGGCACCGGGTCGGTGCATCCAGAAACCGCAGTCGGGGTGGATCCAGCCGATGCGTTCGGCAACGCGGCAAGCCAGTCGAAGGACGAATTACGATCCGACGGTGGTGGTGAGCCCGCCGGGTTGATTCATGATTCGACGATGGTTTGTAGGTGAAGAATCGTTTCCGGACGCGTCTCGAAGGGCACGACGCCGCAGCCGACCGAGGTGTTCGGGTGTCGGCGGGCCAGGTCAACAGCCCGGCGGGCTCCGGCTTCAAGTGCGCGGGGATTGTTTTCGAGGAGAAGGGTTGCGGGCAGGTTCACGCGGACATGGATTTCCGGATACGCTTGGGCGGTTTCCATGAAGGCGGTCTGATCCGTCTCGGAGGGTGCGATGACCCAGCCGGGACCCGTCTCAAAGAGGTGCTTTGCAATGAGGGCGGCATCCCCGCCGATGACACAGGGCGGGGCTTCCCTGAAGAGCTCGTGCGATACGGCGAAGAGCCGCTTGAGCAATGGTGCCTCGATCCGGGCGAAACTCTGCGCGGGGAGCAGAGGAGGGCAGGTGCCGGACTCAAAAAAGATCGGGCGGAGGCCTGCGGCGTGAATGGCGCGGAGGTAGTTGACTTGGCCGGCAAGCAGGTGCTCGAGCGCGGCGTTCAGCGCGTTCGGATCCTCGACTGTGGCCATGAGGAGGGCATCGAGACCGACCAGACCCATGCCGAGCGCAAAGGGGCCGCAGACGGGAATACGCACTTCCGCGCCCCGGCACCGATCCACCAATGCCTTGCCCGCTGCGAGGACACCGCGGATGCGCGCGTGCGCCAGCGGCTTTAGCGGGGTAAGGTCCGCGAGATTCTCGATCTCCGCGCAAGGGCGCGTCGTGATAGACGGAACCTCATTCCCCATGGGCGTATCGACCACCGCGCCGTAGGCTTCCGGTTCGAGGTTGTAGACATCGATGCCGGCCACGACGAGGGGGTGGCGGTAGCGCGCCCACGCCGCCGCATGTGCATCCGCGAGGAGTGTTGCATCGCGGGACACCTCCCGCGGCGTGCGCCCAATGAGCGCCGCCGCGTGTTCGTAGATGCCGGGTGAGAAACGCATGATGGTGTCGTGTCGTTGTTTGTAGAGGATGCTTTCCAAGCCCGGCGAGGAGAGGGAGAAGCGCCCCCTGGTCAGCCCCGCAGTGAAAGACCGCGTGGTGCAACAGGCGCTTCGCCTTGTGCTCGAACCGATTTTCGAGCACCCCTATCAATCACCACGCGTAATTGACGGGGGCTTCGCCGCCGGGGCCGGGGAAGATTTCGTCGATCTTGGCGAGGGTGGCTTCGCCGAGGCTGAGATCAAGGACGGGGAGGGTCTCATTGAACTGCTCGACGGTGCGCGGGCCGATGATGGGAGCGGTCACGGCGGGGTTGTGGAGGAGCCAAGCGAGGGCGACGGCGGCCGGCGGCTGGCCGATGTCTTTGCACAGCGATTCCCATTTTTCGAGTTTCGGACGGGCGGCTTCGATGCGCTTGTCCATGCCGGGGCGGGCGCGGCGACCGCTTTCGCGCTTCCCGAGGGCACCGCCGAGGAGTCCCCCGGCGAGCGGGCTCCATGGGATGATGCCGAGTCCGTAGTGGCGGCAGGCGGGAATGACTTCCGCTTCGATGGCTCGGTTTTCGAGATTATATATGCTTTGCTCGGAGATGAGGCGAAGGGAGTTCCGGCGCGCGGCCTCTTGGTTGAAGGTGGCGATGTCCCACCCCGCGAAGTTGGAGGAGCCGATGTAGCGAATCTTTCCCTGGCGGTGCAGCGTCTCAAAGGCGAGGAGGATTTCGTCGACCGGGCAGTCGCGGTCGATGTGGTGCATTTGGTAGAGGTCGATGTAGTCGGTTTGCAGGCGCTCAAGGCTGCGCTCGCAGTTGCGGATGATCTTGCGCGCGTTGAGGATCCGCTCGTCGTTGGGATCGTCGACGCCCTCCTTGTTCATCGGATTGTAGACTTTGGTGGCGAGAACAGTCTTCTCGCGGCGGAGGCCGCCCTGCGCGAACCACCGGCCGAGGATGGCCTCGGTAACGCCTTCGCCCGCCTTCTGCCCGTAGACATCGGCGGTGTCGAAAAACTGCACGCCCGCTGCAAGGGCGGCGTCCATGATGGCAAAGCTGTCGTTTTCTTCCGTATAAGGCCCGAAATTCATCGTGCCGAGGCAGAGGGGCGAGACGCGGAGGCCGCTGTGGCCGAGTTTTCTGTATTTCATGGGGATTCTTTTCTATTTTTTGTTTCGGTAATGGTTGACTCTTCGATCCAAGAATAAGGTGCCGAAACCGCGAGAAAAAAACGCGGTTCTTTCCGCCTGTCGGCAGGTGCTAGGGTTCGCTGAGACGGAACTTGGAGAGGAGGGGCGCGCCCGACACCTCACAACCGAGGGTACGCAGCCATGTGGCGATTTTGGCGTTGGAGTTGCGAAAGAGGTGGTAGCGTTCCTCCGCGCGGACAAAACTCAGGTTGTCCTGCCCACGATGAGCTTCGCCGTATTCGAGACCGCGTTCCCACTGAGCTTCAAGTTCAGCAAGCAGCTCGGCGGCCTTTCCGCGCTCCACCTCAATGGCGACAGTGCGCACGCCGCCGGCCGCGGAGCGGAACTGGTCGGCGTCGATACTCGGCGGCAGGGGTCGCCGCGCGAGGGTGGAGCGCCCGAAGAAGGAGAGGGCGCGGAGGCTCGACCACGTGCCGCGGTCTTCGAGGGCGTAGTAGTCCCAGTCGCCGAAGCCCCATTCCCAGACGGTGCGGTCGTCCGCCGGAAGGCCGAGACGCGCGTGCCGCCCGTAATCGGTGAGAAACACGGTCTCGCTTTCCGCCTCGTCCGGCAGCGGCGGCGGGACGATCGTCCATGCGCACCCGCCGAGGAGTAGCGCGGAGGCGCAAAACGAAACCGTCAGCATCCATCGCATATCAAAAAGCAGGCTGACAGCATGCGCGGCAGGGGGCAAGCGCTCGTGTTCGTAAGTAAGTCGGAGGGATATAACCCCCCGACATCGCAACGTCAGGGTCGGCTGCAATGATGCCGGACCCTGACGAGAAAACCCTTGCCGGAGGCAAGCTCATGGGGCATCGACACGGGTTTTCTCCTTATGGCGATGGATCAACCCAACGACGACGGCGGGGCGACGGACGGCTCCGCCGGACAATCCTCTGCGCCCGCGCGTCTGCGCCTGTGGCGCGCGCTCGGTCCGGGCTTGCTCATGGCGGGGGCGGCCATCGGTGTGTCGCATATCGTGCAATCGACACGGGCGGGGGCGGAATTCGGCTGGCAGTTGCTCGGCATCGTCCTGCTCGTGAATCTCTTTAAGTATCCGTTCTTTGAATACGGACACCGTTACGCGGCGGCGGCGGGCGAGAGTCTCCTGCACGGCTACGCCCGCATGGGACGGGTGTATCTCGGTTTTTTCCTGCTCCTCAACACGGTCACCGCCGTGGTCAGCGTGGCCGGCGTGACGAGTGTAACAGCGGTGCT
>SKLD01000031.1 GCA_007123395.1 Opitutales bacterium | reverse complement strand
TGCGCAAGACGCGGCAGTTCAGCGAAGGGCTGGTGCTGGGGACGAGAGCCTTTGTGGAGGCGGTGCTGCGCGGGGAGGAGGGTCTGCGGTTCCGGCGCAAGCGGGCACCCAAGGCGGTGCCTTCGCCCGAAGGGGAGGAAGCACTGTCCTGTGCGCGGCAGTGGTTGAAAATGAAGCGAACCGCGACGCTGCAAGTCGAAGAGATCCGATAGTTGGCTACACTAACCGTGCAAATAGAGCGTGACAGAGATTAGGCACGCTCAACTTCCGGGTAACCGGCCATGCTCGCAATTCCCAGCCCGCGACGATATCTGCAATCCGAGTTTCCCTTTCATCCGGCGGAGGTACGATCTGGTTACGTCTCCGGAGGTAGTACCCAATGCCGACCCATGTGCGCGTGGCCATCATTAATCCGGACCTAGCCGGACTTGTGCTTTCGACTTCACTTCGGAAAAACCGCTGCGCGGCAATTTCGGTTGCGCCGCCCCCGGTCTGCCCTACGGTGCATCCCTTTTCCCAACCAAAACTGCATGAATCGAAAGGTAGTGACAGCTGCTTTGGCAGCAGGGCTGTTTGCAGCGACCAGCCTGTGGGGAACGGAGGAGAAAACGGACCCGGTGGTGGTTCTCGACGATTTTGTCGTGCGGGAAGCAGCACGGAGCGCTCCGGAATCGCTTTCGCCCGCGGGATGGTCGCTCAATAATGTAATGGGCACGGCGCGTCCGCTCACGGAAACGCCACGGGCGGTAACGGCACTGACTCCCGAAGCGATGCGGCGGCTGGACATTCGCGATCTTGAAGACCTTCCGCGCTCGGCGGCAGGGGCGCAGCGCATCAACTACTTCGGGCTAGCGGGCGCACCCGTGCTGCGGGGCACCAACGCCGGGCTTTATTTCAACGGTATGCTGCGCGCCTTCCAACGAAACGAGATGCCCGCCTCGTTCGGCTCCACCGAGTCGCTCACGCTCGTGAAGGGTCCGGCACCCGCGCATTTCTCCCCCACCCTCGTGGGCGGGTATGTCGACATGCTGCCGAAAAGTCCCTACTACGAACGGGCGCTGGGCAGCATCGAGCTTAGCGTCGGTCGCTGGGACGCCTACCGTGCGCAGGTCGACTACGGCGCACCGTTTTTCTGGGGCGACCGCCCGGCCGCTTACCGAGCGTCGCTCACGGGCCAGCGGGCAAAGAGCTACTTCGACCACGTGCGCAACGACTTCGAATCCGTCTATGCGGCGGTGAAGGTCCAGGCCACCCCGCATACGACGGTGTTCGCGGGCGGCGAGGTCTACCGCTTCCGCAGCAGCGAGGTGCCTGGTGCCAACCGGCCCACACAGGAGTTCATCGATACGGGCACCTATGTCATCGGAGAACCAGCCGATCTCACGTCGCCGCGCTGGGAGGGTCGCGCCGCGCGCACGTTGTTGGAGTACCCCTTCACCTTCGTCGTAAACCCTTCGCTACACGCGCTCGCGGTGCCGGGCCCGGTGGCGCGGGAGCGTATCCCCGCGGAACTGCGCGCGCACATGATCGACCTCAACGATCCGCAGAATGTCGAGCGCCTGTATTCGCTGCGCCCCGCCGCCGAGGTGCCGACCTTCGCCTACGGGGGCGATCCCGCCGCCCTTGAGGCCCTGCGCGCGACCGCCGCCGAAGAGTTGGCCGCCGTCGATGCCCGCCCGCAAGATATCTTTGTTTACACCCCAGAGTATTTCGCGGCGGGTGGCACCGCCCTCACGGAACAGCTGCCGGCAAACCGCATCCTCTCCGATCCCGAAGACTTCGCCGACGCCGAGAACGGCATGTTCTTCCTCGATATCGAAGGCCGCGGCGCGCCGGGATGGACGTGGACCAACCGCACCTTCGTCGAGGGCGTGCGCACCGACAAGCGCTCCACATACGGATTCGCCTTCCGCTCCGAGCAGATCCTCGGCGAAAACCAGACACGCCTGCGCCGCCAACTCGACGGCACCGACCTCACCGTCGAGGGCGGCGTCTCCGTGCGTCTCGCCCACGCCAACATGGCGCAGGACTTCGATGCGGAGCCCTTTTCGCGGCGCGACCTCACGCACGGCGAGATCCCGGCCAACACACTCGTCTCGACGGGCGCCGACCGCGGCCCCGACAGCACCAACCTCTGGTCCACCTTCGGGGGCGCGAGCGGGCGCAGCCGCACGCTCCAGACCGCCCTCTTCGCCCAAGCCGACTGGAAAGCGACGAAGCGCCTGCGCATTGACGCCGGGGTGCGCGGCGAGCGCGTCACGCTTCGCCGCAGCCTGCCGGTCTTTATCGACAACCGTTCACCCGCTGACATCGAACGGCTGAGCGGCCGCGACACCCTCGAATTCGCCAACGCCGCGCTTCACGCCACCTATGAAACGGTCGACGGTGTCTTTGTTTACGGCGCGGCCCAGCGCGGCCGCACCCTCGCGCCCGGCGACGGCGGTGTGCTCTTCGGCGAAACCTCGTTTCCCACCGCCGACCTCGGCGAATTCGGCCTCAAAACCGATCTCTTCGGCGGCCGCCTCTTCTCCAGCCTCTCCGTCTACCGCTGGAACCAATCCGTCTTCAGCACCCGCGACGCCTACGCCCGACCCCTCCGGGGCGAGGGCATCGAGTTCGAGGCCTTTATCACCCCGAACCCGGCATGGTCGGTTGTGGCGCACTTCACGGCACAGCGCGTCACCCTGCGGGCCGACCGCATCGGCTTCGGAGCCCTGCCTTTCAACGAAGAAGAGTGGGCGCTATCCGGCGGCATCCTCAACGGCGCCGACCGCGCCAGCGTGCCGAACAATCCTGACCAAGTCTACGCCGGGTTTCCCGAAGTCACCGCCCGCCTCTTCGCCCTCTGGGAGCCGGGCACCGGCCTCGGGCTCGCCGGCGGACTGTCGTGGCGCGACGGATACTGGAGCGACATCGGCCGCACCATGCGCATCCCCGGCGTCGTCCTCGGCGACGCACAGTTCTTCTACCGCACAGACCGCTGGGAAGTCGGGCTCCTCGTCGACAACGTCTTCAACTCCCGCCATTGGGCCGGGGCCGACCCTGTCTTCGCGGCGGGCACGCTGCTGACCCCCGGACTCCCCCGCGACTGGCGCCTCAGGGTGCGCGTGGAGTTCTGACATAGCGAGCCTTCCGTCAAGGTCAGGGGCGTGCTTCCGCTCGTGTCTGTCAAACCGGCGTGTCAATCAAACCAGCGTCTTGCGGTCCAGCGGCGGAAGAATTCGCCCTGCTTCGCTCACTCGCGCGTAAGCTTTGTATCCAATTCAACGACGGGCAGGCTCTGGTGTCTGCGGCGGGCGCGCAAGCGCAATCCCTGCAGGCGGATGAAGCCGGTGGCGTCATCTGGATTGTAGTCGCTCGCGACCCCCTCCATCGAAGCGATGTTCTCGTCATAGAGAGACACCGGCGACTTCCGTCCCACCGTGATGACATTGCCCTTGTAGAGCTTTAGCCGCACAGTTCCAGACACGCTCTCCTGGCTTTTGTCGAAAAACGCCTGGAGTGCCTCCCGCTCTGGCGCATACCAGAAGCCGTTGTAGACCAGCTCCGCATACTTCGGAATGAGACTGTCGCGCAGGTGCTCGAGGTCGCGGTCAAGCGTAATGGACTCAACCTGCTTGCGGGCGTGCAGCAGAATCGTCCCACCCGGAGTCTCATAGACACCGCGGCTCTTCATTCCCACGAAGCGGTTTTCCACGAGGTCGACCCGCCCGATACCGTGCTTGCCCGCAAGTCGGTTGAGAATGGTGAGCGCATCCGCCGGTCCCAACCGCTTGCCGTCCACCGCCACGCAGTCGCCGCGTTCGAACTCCAGTTCCACATACTCCGCATCATCCGGTGCCTCCGACGGATCCGCCGTGAGCTTGAACATCCCGCGGTTTTCCCGCGTCGTCGGGTCAAACCACGGATCCTCCAGAATGCCCGCCTCATACGAAATGTGCAAAAGGTTGCGATCCATGGAGTAAGGCTTCTTAGCCGAAGCTTCCACTGGCACGCCCTCGCGGCGGCAATACTCGATCATCTCGCGGCGACCCGGAAAGGCCTTACGGAAGACATCCATACGCCATGGCGAAATAACCTTCAAATCCGGTGCGAGAGCGGCATACGTAAGCTCAAAGCGTACTTGGTCGTTGCCCTTGCCCGTGGCGCCGTGAGCGAGGGCGTCAGCCTCCTCGGCGCGGGCAACAGCAATCTGCGCCTTCGCGATGAGCGGGCGCGCGATTGACGTTCCCAGATAATATTGCCCCTCATACACCGCGTTGGCCCGCATCATCGGATATATGAAATCGGCAACGAACTCGTCCGTCAGGTTAACCGTATAATGCGCCGTCGCACCGGTCCTCTTCGCCTTCTCCGCAAGACCGTCCAGTTCCTCCTCCTGCCCTATATCGGCGGCAAATGTGATGATCTCGGCGTCGAAGTGGTTCTTCAGCCAGTTGACGAGCACGGAAGTATCGAGCCCCCCGGAGTATGCCAGTACTATTTTCATCTCAGTCTGTCTTTCTTCAAATTCGCCCCGCGCCGCACAGCGCGACCGCAAAGCCAAAGTCACTGAACGAACCACCCCGCCCGCGCAAGTCCGCATTCCGTGTTCCTCAACATTGTTTTGTCGCCTCAGGCAGAGTCGCCAATTATCTCCACCGCTCCTGCCGCCCGTGCGTTCGCCGCCGCCAGTGGAAGCCCGGACACCATCTCCACCGGCACAGCCTTCGGCGGTCTCTTCAGCGTCGCCAATACCTCCGCTCCCCCGCCCTCCTTCAACCAGTGCTCCGTGCCCAGCGCACGGCCCCGCGTCATAAAACGCAACCGCAGCCGCAGAAGCTCGTGCGCGGGAAGTTCTCCACCAGACGCAAGAGCGCGCTCCAATACCGCCGTGTCTACCCGCCCGCTCACGTGCTTGCGTGAAGAGCCTTTGCCCAGCATCAGCAAGCGGTAGCGCGCCAGCGCGCCCGCCTCGCCGCCGTCGCCCGGACGGCACTTCGCCAGCGAGGCGCGCAGGTCTTCATTGCCGCCCAGCGCCTCCGCGTAGCCGCACCAGCGGTAGTGCTCCGGCACCTCCG
>SKLD01000016.1 GCA_007123395.1 Opitutales bacterium | reverse complement strand
CTCGGACACGGCATCGGGCCGGGCGATGAAGTCATCTCCACGCCCTACACATGGGGTGCGACCATTTCCGCGATTCTCGCGGTGGGAGCGGTGCCGGTCTTCGCCGACATTGACCCGCAAAGCGGACAGATCGACCCTGCGACCGTCGAGGCCTGCATCACCCCGCGTACCCGCGCGATCATGACGGTGCATCTCTTCGGGCTCGTCTCCGATGTGCGCGCCCTGCGCGAGATCGCGGGGCGGCGCGGCCTGCTCCTCTTCGAGGACGGCAGCCAGGCGCACGGCGCGCGGCTGGACGGCGAACGGGTGGGACTCTTCGGCGACGGGGGTGCCTTCAGTTGTATGGGCATGAAACTGCTGACCGGAACGGAGGGCGGCTACGCCCTCTTCGCCGACGCCGCGGCCTGCGAAAACGCCAAGCTCTACGGACAGCACCCGCGCGGGCTCGACCCCGATCAAGTGGAGCGGTTGAACGCGGAGGGCCTGCTCGATACGTTGCAACTGGGTTGGCGACCCTGTTGCGTGAGCGCCGAGTTGGTGCGCGTGAAGCTGGCCTCGCTCGATGCCGAGAACAACGCCCGCCGCCGCAATGTCGGTACCCTGCGCGCGGCGCTGCACGGTGCGCAGGGTGTTTCCCTGCCGGAGGAAATCGCCGGCGCGGAGGGCTGCTGGCATTTGCTCTCGGTCGTTCTCGATCCGGAGACAGTGCCGGACCGCGCCGTCTTCCTGCGCCGCCTGCGGGAGACAGGGGCGGGCGGGTTCGTCTACATCCCCACGCCCGTGCATCGCATGAAACGGCTCAATCCGCACGGCTACAAGGGCCCGCGGGTCTTCTGGCACGAACAGATCCGCCGCGCCGGTATCGATTACCGCGAAATACACTGCCCGCAGGCGGAGTGGCGCTCTCAGCACAGCGTGGAGTTTCCCTTCAACTGGACAACCGATGACCCCGAAGCCATGCGCCAACTCGCCGATTGCCTCGCATGGGCGGCTGGCGGGGAAGGGGAGTGAGTGGCCGATGTCGCGGTTTAGCCCTGCATGTGCGGGCGAAGCCGGAAGTAGCCGAACGCGTCAGAAAAAAAGCGCGGACCTTGCGGCCCGCGCTATAACCCTACTATAGCTCTATGAAACGAAAAAATCTGCCTCAGGCCCTGCGGCGGCGGCGCCACGCCACAAAACCGATGGCCAGCAAACCGAACAGGGCCGCGTAGGTGGAGGGTTCGGGGATGGCGGCTAGTGCGCTTGCGTCGAGCACGCCATCATACACCCGGAAGTCATCATATCTCGCCTTCGGGTTGTTCCTTTGGTAGGAGCCTCCGTAAACCAAGCCGCGGGTGAGCGAGTCGATCGAGGTGGCTGCGATGGTTGCCGATCCGACTTCGGTCAGGTCGACCCACACGCCTCCGGAAAGCTCTTTTGCCACGTAGAGGCGGGCCGTGTCATCCGCCACCGAGTAGGTGAGGGCCATGAAAAGCCAGCCGTTGCTGTCGCCGACCGCTGAATTCGTCAGATCCACGTTTCCGAGGCTCGCAGTCGTGCCGTTGACCCGGACTTCCATCGGGAGAGCACTCACGTCGGTCGTCGCTCCGGGAGCGGCTTGGTGCAAGCCCACCCGGTTGCCGTCGCCTCCGCTGAAACGCTCGCCCCAAAACAAACCGTCCTGGCTGTTGCCCGCGCCCACCACGGCAAGGTCGCGCAGCATCATCGTGACGGTGAACGCTCCGGTTCCCAAGCCGCCCGCGATCTGATTGTCGAATTTGGACGTGTCTTCGACCATGAGGCGTGTGCGGTCCTGATCATTTGTGCCGGAGAAGTCAGCGTAAAAACCGCCGTTGGGCGAGGGGATGGCACTGCCGAACCGATCGGTCTCGCCATTGAAGAGAGGGGTTCCGCTGTAGGTTGTTCCGTGGGCCGGTGCGCCGAAGCCGGAGACATCGTTCACCGTCGTGCCTGTGCCGTCGTTGGCGTCGAAATCATAATGGTAGATGAGATTCTGCCCCGAGGCGAGGGAGGCACCGGCCAAGGCGATAATGGAGAGTATGCGTGTTTTTGGTTTCATGGGCTTTTGGGAGGTTCGGGGTTAGATATCATGGTGCAGTGTTGCATTGTTTCGCGTAGTATACAGGATCGAGACGCGAAATACTACCCAAAATTGCGCATAAATTTACCCAGAATATGGACAATATGGGTTCGGAGACACAGGACTTCGACGTCCGGACCGGAAAAGACCGGCTCCGCTCTCAAGTGTTCGGGCGGGCAGGCTTTGAATGTTCTGCCAGCTTGCGGAATGACGACGGAGTCCGCCCCGTTATTTGCCGGAAGAGAAGCCCGAAGCGGTTGACATCCGTCACACCCACCCTTGCCGCCGTCTCCGTGACCGAAGTCCGCTCTTCGCGGAAGAGGCGGATGGCCTCCTCCACCCGCATTTGCTGCAGCCGTTGGTGGATCGATTGCCCGGTCGCCTCGCGGAAGCGCAATTCGAGGGCGCGCTTCGACACCCCCAGCTCCCGGGCGAGCGCCTCCACGCCCGCCCATGCGCCCATGGTCGCGTTCATGCGGGCGAGGGCGCGCCGCACGAGCGCGTCTTCCACCCGCAGCGGATCGGTCGACAGCCGCGCCGCGACGCGCAGGGGTTTCAGGGGCGGCGGCGCTTCCGGATCTTCGCCCCGCATCAGGGCGTCCAGCATCCGCGCCGCCTCCCAGCCCGTCTGGTCAAACCGCATCGAGATACTGCTCAAGGGCACGGGGCACAACTCGCATTCGATTGCGTTGTTATCCACCCCCAGCAGGCCAAGCTCCGAGGGAATGCTCACCCCCGCATCGAGGCAGGCCGATTCCGCTTCCCGCGCCTGATGGTCGTTGAAGGCGAAGACCCCCACTGGTTTCGCCGTTTTTCGCAACCGCTCACGCAGCTCATTGGGTGCCGCGCTCCACACCTCGGGCGGCGGCTGCCCCCGCTCTTTCAAGCGGTCGCGAAACCCCTTCAGCCGGTCCGCCGAGTTGGCGGCGTCAGGGAGGTGAATGTAGGCAAAGCGGCGATAGCCCTTTTCCAGCAAATGGTCCGCCGCCATCGCGCCCACCGCTTCGTTGTCATGAGCGACCGTCGGAATCCCCGCGGGCGGATCAAAACCGGACAGTCCCACGATCGGAATCCCCCGTGCGCGCAGGGCATCGATTTGCGGGCGGTGTCTTTTCTCAACAAGGATTCCCAATACTCCGTCCAAAGCCACCCCGTCCCCGGGAAGACGGTTGAAAGCTTGGAAGTTCCAGCCCCCGTGCGCCCGCGCGTAGCGCACAATGCCCGGCAACACTTCCCGCGCCAGCAAGGTCTCCAAATACAAGGTCAAATAAACCGTTTTCATCGCTGCATTCCCTTTCGCTCTCTCTGTCTGCACCCAAAACCTAGGATTACGCAATTTAATAGAGTTTATTGCGCAAAATGCGATAGTTTTCCGAAGAGCCTTTTGCTATCGTTTGTCCTCCACATCTCCTCAATCACAAATCAAAGGAAACATAAGATGATGACCTCATACTCAAAACGCCTCACACTCCTTCCGGCCCTCGCGGCCTTCGCGCTGTGCGGCGCGGCGGCGCATGGGCAGGTTATATTCGCTGAAACGTTCGACGGGCTCACGGCCGGAAACCTCGACGGCCAAGCCGGCTGGGCCTATACGGGCGGCAATGACAATGGCACCGCAGATCACGCCACCGTCGCTGTCGGCGGTCTCTCCTACTCCAGTGGGACGGTCAGCCACCCGGCCGGCACCAACCGGCTGTCGCTTTTTGGCGGAGGAGAGTCCCGTTTTGCCCTCACCTTGCCGGATACCATTGCCGCCAATGAAACCTTTTACGTCAGTTTTCTCCTCAACCACGTGAGTGGCGACCACTTCACCTGGCTGGGGATCGGCGGCGGTGCCCTCGACCAAGCGAGCAGCGTGAGTTTCGCTCTGCAGAGCAGCGCTCACCGCACGCGGGTCATTGATGCCGGCGGAGGAACGTCACAGCAATCGGGCGGGGGTGCCGGGTTGATTCAGGGCCAAACGCGCCTCGTCGTGGCCGAGATTTTCTTCGGTGGAGATACGGCGAATTCAACGATGACGATGTATCTCGATCCCACTTCTGTGGTTCAGGGTGAGAACACCGCTATTCACACCGACGCTGGACGCAACATCGGGGTGACCGAGTTGAACACGCTCTGGATGCGCAAGGGTGCGAGTGCTGGCGAAGCGAACATTGATCAAATCCGCATCGGCGAAAGCTGGGACGCCGTGGTCATCCCCGAGCCCTCCACCTACGCGGCTTTGATCGGGCTGTTGGCGCTGGTCTTTGTTGCCCGCCGGCGCCTTCGCTGAAGCTTTGCGACCCATGGCCGCCGCAAGTGAGGCGGGCGGGGTCGAACCGGAATTGGATGGATCGCACAAGCCACCCGCAGGCACGCGGGTGGCTTTGTCTTTTTCCCGGCCGCGGTAGCCGACGCGGAAATTCCGCAGTCGGGGTGCTCTTCAGCCCCCGACCCGCGGCGGCGGCGAAAGTAGGCGGTGTGCTTCAGCCTCCGCCACGAGGCGGCAGCGGTCGCGCGAACGGTCGGCGTGCTTCCGGCGTCGGTGTGGGCTTCGGGCGTGCGCGGGGGTCCGGCCGTTGCGGCAGACGTTCGGGAAAAAGTGTGTGTGTGTGTGGCAGAAAAATGGGGGCAGAAAAATGGGTGGGTGCATCGATGTTTCTGCCCCCATGTTTCTGCCAAAAAAACCGGTGGCGTGTGTGCGACACACGGCGGAGTCGGACGGTAGCGTAGGCTGAAGCTTCAGCGAGGCACGGAAGCTTGCGGAGGTGAGGCGGGCACGGGGCTCAGCGTGGCGCGATCCCCATTTGGGCGTTGGCTCATACCGGAGGGAGAGGAAGAGGGAGAGCCGGACGGCGCGCGGCGCGGAAGTTCCGTAGTCGGGGTGTCTTCAGCCCCCGACCTGCGGCGGCGGGGAAAGTAGGCGGTGTGCTTCAGCCTCCGCCACGAGGCGGCAGCGGTCGCGCGAACGGTCGGCGTGCTTCCGGCGTCGGTGTGGGCTTCGGGCGTGCGCGG
>SKLD01000230.1 GCA_007123395.1 Opitutales bacterium | reverse complement strand
CGGGAGATCACTGTCTAACGGAAGCCGGATGTCCAGCGCGGATTGATCGCTCACCCGCGCGGGAGATCACTGTCTAACGGAAGCCGGATGTCCAGCGCGGATTGATCGCTCACCCGCCTTCGCCCGGACCGTATGAGCGGCCGTTTTCGCCCATGCGGCGTAGGGATTTCATGCCTGCCTGCCGATCACAGGAAGACTGACGGCAAGCCGGTGTTTCCTCCCGGTTTCACTGCCCGCTAAACACCTGCCGTGCGGGGAGCCCGATCCGTCACACTATAGTGAGAATTCCGCTGTGGTTGCCATGCCCTTGGAAATTTCCCGAAAAAACCAGCTAGTTGATCGAAAAATGTCTCTGGCGACGAATCCGGAGTTTTTCCGGTCTTTTTCAACGAACATCCCCACCCTGCACACAAAGAATTATGATATACACGAGAATCCGAACATGTTTGGCTATACTGTCGCTCGGCGGTTTTTCTCTCCATGCCGCGTCTCCGGGCCTGTATACCGTAGATGACGCTCCCGGCGTCGGTGTTTTCACTGCCCTGCTGACGTCGGCAACGCACGGAGGCGAAGGCTGGGCGGAAATCGATGACACGTTTAACGGCGCTGTCGCGATTCGGTTTAATTACACTCCGCTCAAGAGCGGGGACCAAAACTTCACACAGTTTTATTCCTACCTCTTGCTTCGGGATTCGTCAAACAGCATCAAATTCAGGGTCGGCACGGATCATGGGAGCGATATCTTCATGGCTCCGGTCGCCGGCAGTCCTCTGCGGCACGACGGCCAAACGATTCCCTACGAGGAACGAACCTACGACATCCAGATCTTGCTGGAGTACGTCGCCGGAGGTGATGATTCTGCCACGGTCATCATCGATGGCATGGTGTTTCCTCTCGCGGACGGCGACTACAGCTTTGAAATCATCGAAGCCGTGGCCCACCATGACGGCGGCGGCCCGGGCGCGGACTTCACTGATTTATCCGTGGAGGTCTCGCTCACGGAACCGGGGCCACCCCGTCCCCCTGCCAGCCTGACCGCGACCGGCGGTGCTGACAGTATATCGTTGTCTTGGACCCCCGTCAGCGGGGCTGACTCATACAACGTGAAGCGCGCGGAGGCTGGCGGCGAGCTGCAGACCATCGCCTCGACGGCAGAGACCGAGTTCGAGGACACGGACGTTGTTGACGGAGTCACGTATGATTACGCGGTAGCATCGGTGAGTTCGGAATTCGGCGAAGGCGATCTGTCCACCATTGCAACCGCCACAGCGGCGGCACCTCCGAGGACGGAATGGGCCGGATTCCCGATCGACGAAGATGGCGTCGCGGACACGGAAGACTGGTTGGGCCGTGTCCATGTCTTTGCGGGCGACTGGGTCTACATTGAGCCCTTCGGGCGTTTCTTTGCCGCCCTTCCCACAGGCTCCGACGGCGTCTGGATTCACTCGCCCGACGATTACCTGTTGAGCGACGGATGGCAGAACACCGAGAGATGGCTGGGGCGGGTTTACGGCATTGGCGACTTCATCTACTCGTGGGACCTGAACCGGTGGTTCTACCCGCACGCATTGGAAGATGGGGAAGGCACGTGGTTTTTCTCGATGCCCGCGTTTCGCAGTGCTTTCCCTGCCGAACGGTTGTTCGCATGGGACGCGGGTGTGCGCGGCGGAATTCCCGAAGTTCCTGTCGCCATTGAGTTGGATCCTTCAGAACTCGAGGGGTCAAACGCGGCACCCGCCATCCAAGCGGCCATCGAATCCGTTGCCGGTTCGGGTGAACCCGGAGCGGTCCTTCTGCCGGAGGGCGAATTTTATCTAACACAAGCGATCATGATGCGCTCCGGAGTCGTCCTGAGGGGCCGCGGGTTGGACAAGACCAGCCTCCTCATGAACAACCCCGATTCCAGCGAAGGCATCATTCATTTCGCCGGATCGCCCCTGCCCCATACCGGTCGGCCCATCCTCGCGGGCTATGAGGCGGGGAGCAGCGTCATTGAAATGACAACCGCAATCGGCTTCACGGAAGGAGGCTTTGCGTTCCTGAATTCTGAAAACGACTTGGATGTGATGTATGGTGATCACGAGGAGTTCAGGCAAGCCGGAGAGACGATGTTCCGGCGTTCGGTCGGACAGGTCGTGGGCATCGCCGAAGTAGATGGCAACAGCATCATTCTGGATACGCCGGCACGTCTCGACCGAATGCATCTCGAACCGACAGCGCGTCCGATCATTCCCATTGAATACGCAGGAGTGGAGTCACTTCACCTTCGCTTTGAGCAGGATGCAACGGACGCAATTATCCGCATGGGGCGTGCCGTGAACTGCTGGGTGCGCGATTGTGAACTGGAATTCACAACCACCACCCACATAAGCATCAGCCGTAGCCGCTTCATCACGGTGGAGAGCAATTACATACACCATTCGTTCAGTTACGGTGGCGGCGGACGCGGCTACGGTGTCGCCACAGGCGGCGGCTCCTCCGATAATCTGATTTGGAACAACGTCTTTCGCATGCTGAGGCATGCCATGCTGACCAGCACGGGCGCCAATGGCAATATCTGGGCATACAACTACTCACGGGAACAACACCAGGACGGGACCGACCGGTTGCGCGATATATCGGTACACGGGAACTATCCCTACATGGAGCTTTTCGAGGGTAACGTCGCGGAGTTCGCGACTTCCTCAGACTGGTGGGGGGCGGCGGGCCCACTCGTAACATTCTTCCGGAACCGCTTCGACACCAGGCTCAACCACAAACCGAACTACGGCGGATGGAACGCCCCCCTTCAGATCTTGTACCGGTCGCACGAGCAGAACGTCGTCGGAAACTCCATGGTCAGCGGACAAGGCATCCAAGTCCAGGCAACCAGCTTGGACGTCCTTGTGGAGGGAAATCTCGTTCACGGAAACATTGTGTGGAATGAAACCGAACCGCGCGCGCGGAACCTTCCTCATTCCGTTTTCCTTCGCGGAGCGCCCCCCTTCTGGGGCGACACACCGTGGCCCGCCATAGGGGCGGATATTGATATAACGAGATCTCCCGATTACATAAGGATTCCCGCCCAGGTCTGGGGCGAACGGATCCTCCTCGAGGGCAGGGCGATGCCCTTCCACGAAGCCATGGCGGACTAGGGGAAGGAAAATCGCCGCCTTTGCGGTTGCGGGGGTCGACGGAGGCGGGGCTCCGTCGCTACGGGGCAGCACGGTAGACACGTTGCCCGGCCCATGGGTGTGAGCACACCCCTCAGACAGCAAAAAAACATGGAAATGGACTGACCCCTTTTGCATCCTTTTGCATCTCCTCGCTTGACTTAGTATCAACGTGATACCAACGTGTAGAAATGCCCAAAAAGATTGGGGAGTTGGTGGCCATGTTGATCAAGGCGGGGTTTGAGAACCGTGGGGGAAAGGGCAGCCATCGCAATTTCCTGCATCCCAAGGGCATTCGGGTCACGCTTTCCGGAAATCCCGGAGATGACGCCCGCCGATACCAAGAGAAGGAAGTCGAACAACGGATCACAGAGAGCGAATCATGAAAAAGAGCGATGCCTACCTGAAACTCGTGCAATGGAATCAGCAAGAGCAGTGCTATATTGGCAGTGCGCCTCCGCTGATTGGCCCATGCTGCCATGGTGACGACGAAATCAAGGTCTACCGTGAACTTTGCCGGATCGTTGATGAGTGGATCGCCATTCACGAAGAGGATGCTCGTCCCTTGCCTGAACCGCTGATCCCCCCGGACAAGGAATTCAGCGGACGATTCGTGGTGCGAATCGATCCCGGCCTCCACAAGTCTCTGGCCATTCAATCCATGCGGGCAGGCAAGAGCTTGAATGCCTATGTTGCGGGGAAGCTGGTGGAAGCTTCTTAAAGAATCTCTATGTCGACGCAGCGCGGCAGCGCGGAGATGGCGCAAGCCCCGGAGAGGAAAGGCAGGGCTGACCCCAATGGCGCTCGGTTAAGCGGCTGACTCGCAGGAGCGCGGGTCTTTAGACCGCGTAAAACCGCGGTCAAGCTGAACAAATTCGGCCTTATCCGAGCGCCATTGCCGGCTGACCCCGGGACTTTGCAGGCTCAGCAATGCAAAGCCGAGGGAGCGGCCGGGCATGGGGACGCCGGGGCTGCCGAACTGACTGGTCTGCGCGGTTTCCAATTCGCCTTTCGAGGTGAAGGTGAAACTCTGGCGGAGGCCCCCGCCGCTGTAAAGGGCATAGATGCCGTCTTCGCGGTCGAGCGTGGTGATGCGCCCGAGGGCGTCGCGGGTGTGCATGACGGTGGCGCGGGGGGGACGCGCCCCACTGGGCTTCGGTGGAGCGCACCATATTGCGGTGGGTCTCGTAGCCGCGGGTTTGCGTGAGGAGGTTGGAAGTTCGCGTGGTCGATTCGGTCATTCGGGATCTTCGAGACTATTTGCCTCCCGATGCTTTGGTGACAAAATCCCTTCGGGGAGTTGACAAAGCTCGCTCAGCTCATAATCCCACGCCCAAAAAGATTCGCGCTTTCGCCCCAAAACCTCAAGACCATCAACGAGATAAACCCCCGTGGCAACTGCCCGCGAATATGCTGGGATCTGCTTAGAAACATCATTAAAGTGATTAAATTCAATCAGCACAACAAGACTTGACCCGTCCAGCTCGTTTCCGGCATCACGGAATTTGGGGACTTCAATCTTCATTTCCAAATCGAAAATCTCGCCATCCATAAATTTATATTTATCTCTCATTATAATCCCACTCTCAACACCCCCCCTGGGCTCAATCCGTCCTTCCTTCAGGAAATGATCGATAAATGATTGACCGAGGCTCCTTGGAACGCCGATGGCAAGCCCCTCGACCATTGATTCGACTAACCCGCCCATCACGGGATGATAACGGGAAAAAATCGGTGATTCATTGACGATTGCTTCGACTTTACTGTTCTTAGGACGTTCAGGCGATTCACCTTTCCATTCCTTCACGACCCACCTTCCGCCTTCATCCTGCTGAACATGCATGAAAAGGTCGGCAAAGAATTCATTCCGAACTGACGGCACTGATGTTTTCACTGATAAATTCTCAATATAAATCCAGGCAGAAAGAGACGACCGGTCG
>SKLD01000106.1 GCA_007123395.1 Opitutales bacterium | reverse complement strand
TGTGTGCTGGAGACGCACTTCCACATCCTTGTGCGCATCGATCCGGCGGCACGCATGTGCGACGACGCCACCTTGGTGCGGCGCTACCGCGCCCTCTACGGTGCGTCACGCGCGCAGTGGAGCGGGCTCAACGCGGATGAACTGAAGCAGGCGCTCGCCAACGATCCGCCGGAGACGGCGGAGGCGCTGCGGGAGCGGCTGCGTCGGCGCATGGGGGACATCTCGGAGTTCATGCGCACCTTGCGGCAGCGCTACACGCGCTGGTTCAACCTCGCGCACGGGACGGCGGGGACGCTGTGGGCGGAGCGCTTCGGCAGCGTGCTTGTGCAGGACACGCCCTGGCTGGTGGGGCTGATCGCGGCCTATATCGACCTGAACGCGGTGCGCGCGGGCCTGACCGATCTGCCGGAGAACTACCGCTGGTGCGGCTACGCGGAGGCGCTGGCGGGGAAGGAATCCCTCTGCCGCGCGCTCTCCGCCTGCTTTCCGGCGGCGAAGGGTACGGTTGCCGCGCTTGCAAACTACCGCCTGCTCATGCTCGGGCAGGGAGCGGGTGCGAAAGGCGACGGCACGGGCGGGCGGATCGACCCGGCGGCGCTGCTGGAAGCGGTGAAGAACGGCGGGGAGCTGCAGCCGCACGAGCTGCTGCGGCTGCGCGCACGCTTTCTCACGGAGGGCCGTGCATTGGGAACGCGCGATTGGCTGGAAGAGGGAGAAGGGGCGGGGATTCTTGCCAAGTTGAAGCGTCCGCCGCCGTGCAGGCCTGTCGAATTCCTCGACAACGTGGATCTCGCGGTGGCGCGCTCACGGGCGGGGTATTGTGCCCTTGAGCATCCCGAGGAGTGACTTCCGCTGCCGCTTTTGGAGTCCGCGAGGGTAAATCCGACAAAGTAGAACTAAGCGAATCGGCGGCGGGACGGCTTTCCGGTGCGGACGAGGCGGCGCGCGTCGGTGGAGGTGGCTGAGGCGGTGGTCCTGTCTGGTGCGCCGGACTCCCCCCGGAGAGGCGCGAAATCACTTCAATAACAGCCCATCAACTTGACGCGCCGATATTGCAAAAGCGGGGCGGCGGATACAACTTGCCGGTAGGCCGGCGGGGGTGGCTATGCTCTCTACCTGCGCTGGTGGGGATACAAGGCCGGAGTGGCACGGGCATCTGTGGGTCCAGTATTCAAAGGGGCAATACGGCACGCCGGGAGCATTGCTGTGGAGCTTGTCGAACCGCTGATGCGGACGGCGTGCAATCTGGCCGGTAACCGGCGACAAACGAAGCTGGTCGCGCTCCCCTTTCCCGAAGAGAGGGGTAAGGGGGTGTGGGGGGGATGGGTGAGCTTGGGGGTCGAAGCTTCGTGGGAAGCTTCGCTACTGTCCGACCGTTCGCCGGACTTTTTTCGGCACGCTCAGGGCGGGCGGGGAGGAGATTTCGCTGGCTCGTCTCTCGCCTCACGCTCCGCGGGACCGCGACATCACCGCCGCCTTGGCATCGCTTGTTCTTGTCTGACTGGACCTGTGCTCAGGAACTTACTGTCCCGAACTGCGGGCGAGGCGGAAGCCATAGATGAACCAACGGAGGTCCGGGTAGTGACCGTCACGGTCCGAGACGGAGCAGCGGTTCGCACGGCTGCTCCACGAGGCGCCGCGGAAAAGGCGGGCGGAGCCAATCTGATCCCAGCACCACTCCGCCACATTCCCGCTCATGTCATACAAGCCCAGCTCATTCGCCGCCTTCTGCCCAACAGCCCATGTGCCACGCCCGGACAACATATTACACGCTGCCCCGCCGCTGTTGTCCTCATACCACCCCACCGCGTCGAGGTCGTTGCTCCCGGAGTACGTGTAGCCGTTGGTATGGTTGCCCCCTCGCGCGGCGAATTCCCACTCCGCTTCCAAAGGCAGGCGGTAGCCGCTGGCAGAAAGGTCTTGTTCCACCACGTGCGATCCATCCCAGCCGAATTCATCGCTGCGATACACTTCGCCGTCCGCGGTGTACACCGGCGTCAGCCCCTCCATCTCGCTCTTCGCGTTGCTCCACTTCAAAACGTCATACCAATTGACCGTATGGACGGGATGGTTGTCCGCGCAGCCTCGCCCGGCAGCCGACGGCCATTCATACCCATTGGCTTCGCCCCATGTTTGCACCTCCTGCCACTCGCCCCAAGTCACTTCGTGGCGGCCGATGTAGAAGGTGGCGACCTCCGTGCCGTCCAGCGCGTTGCTCGTCGAGAGCGTGCCACCTTCAACGAGGACCATCGGCTCGGGCTCGGCGGACACCGCGAATTCAGTCAAATCCAAACGGAAAAACGAGGAACTTGTTGCGCTGCTGAGCGAAAGGCGGCCGTTCCCGTCGATCATCTCCGGGGTGATTTCGATGATCGTCCATGTCTCGCCGTCGGTGGAATGGTGCAAGGTCAGCTTGCCGCTCAATGAGCCGAAAACGGCGGGCGGCAACAATATCGTCACCATGAGCGCGCTCGCTATGCAGGAAGGTTTACAGGTTTTCATGATGTATCCTCTCGTCAATGGATAGGTCGCTTTCGTTTAGCGCGGAGTTGAGTAAGTTCTAAGAAGGAAAAATAAGACCCTGATATCTCATTACAATAAAATATTGATGTTTTATTACCTAATCCAGTTTACCTAGGTAATGGAACGTACGTTGGGTTTGGGGTGTGAAAGGAAGAATCGCAGGGGGTTTCCGTGGAAAGGGCGACATGGGGCCGCGGGGTCGACGGAGGCGGGGCTCCGTCGCTACATTAAATTGGCTGAATGGATTGGCGGTTGGGTGGCGTGGATGGTTGAGGGTTGGGGCTTTCCAACGGCAGGCAGCGCATCGGGAGATGCGCCCTCCAGGAGGCATTGAGGTGGTTGGTGGAGATGGGTGCGCTTGGGGGTCGACGGAGGCGGGGCTCCGTCGCTACGGGGACGCTCTCCTGCTCTGTCTGGCGGAGTCACGTCTATCCCGCCACCTTTTCAAAGCGCTCAATTTCAGGGACTTGCGGTTTTTTTTGTCGGGCGAAGCGGTATGGCTTGCCTACATTCGCTCATGAAGGATGTCACGAAGCGTCTCCGGCGTAAGCTGGGCCGGGTTTTTCCGGTTGGAGACGGACGGAAGCACGACGGCAGCGACGGCTTCATCGACGCCGTAGTCGCGCAGAGGCGGGAAACGCATCCGCTCCGTCCACCCGCTGATTGTCTCCACCAAGTGACGGCGGCTTTCTCTCTCCGACATCCGCGTAGGGGCGGGTTCTCCGGCGGCGGTTTGCGCCCCGGCGAGGATACGGCCGGCGCGGGCGAGTTTGCCAAGGGCCGCGCCGTTACTTCCGTCCGCCTCCAGCCATGCCACCGTCTCGCGCAAGCAGGGTGCCAGCAAGGTGCCGCAGACGACGCCGTGCGGAACCGCCACGCGCGCGCCGAGCGGACCCGCGAATCCATGAACCGTGCCGAGGTTGGAATGTGCTAGCCCCACCCCGGAAAGAAAGGCAGCCATCGCAAGATCATGCCGGCACGCGGTTTCCGGCCGCGTGTGCATGGCCGCCCGCACGGCCGGCAGAGAACGTGCCGCCAGTTCGATGCCCCACTCCAGCCACCGGTCGAGAAGCGGCGGACTCAGCGGCGAGAGGTATGACTCGAGCAATTGTGTGAGCGCGTCCATCCCGCAAGCCGCCGTAGTTTGCGGCGGGCAACCGATGGCTAGCTCCGCATCGAGAATTACCGCCGAAGCCTTGTAGGCCGCGTGCCGCAGGGACCGCTTGAAGCCTGCCTCTCCGACTCTTCCGAGGACGGCGTTGTGCGTCGCCTCGCTGCCTGTCCCGGCTGTCGTGGGCAAAGCGATCCACGGTAGACAGCTACCGGACGGGGGGCGATGCCCCACTCCCTCGAGGTATTCGACCGTCGGTTCCGGCTCCGTCAACATGGCGGCAAGCGCCTTACCCGCGTCGAGCGCGCTGCCACCCCCCGCCGCGACGACCAACACCGGCGGCGAACCTTCCCGCAGTGCGTCGCGCGCGGCGTCCACCCAACCGTCGGACGGCTCGCCCGCTACCCGCAAGACGGTCACCGGCATGCCCGTTCCACGCAGCGCGTCGAGGAGGGGCGCTTCGAATCCCCGGCGGCGCAGCGAATCCCTTCCGGTAACAAAGACAACCGGGCCGTCGCCGCCCGCCTTGCATTCCGCCGCCCATTTGCGCAGGTGCGACCTCGAACCGGGCGCGTGGGCAAGGCGCGGGATACGGCCGAGGTTCGTCAGCGCGGAACAATCCATTCGAGGATGCTCACGGTGCCGTCCCGGCCCGTCAAGGGACGCGTCTCCAGAGATACGGTGGCCGCCCCGCCGGACTGCGCGAGACGGCGAACATGCCGACGGCCCCTGCCGAAGGCCGCCTCACGGAGGATCTCCTGCCATTGCGCGGCCTCCTCCTCGTCGGCGGCGAGGTCCTCCGGTCGGCTCCGCCACAGGCCGGGCATACGCTTCGCCGCCGCCACGCTCTCGAGGCAGACAACGCCGGAAAGATCCCGCACCCAGAACTCCAGCGGGAGCGAGTCGCACAATCCTCTCAAAAGATCATCGGCCTCGCCGAAAAGGCGGGCGAGGCAATGATCGTCATGCACTTGCCGCGTGATGCCCACCATTCGCTCGGGTTCGCCCGCTTGGTTGCGATCCCGCACCTGGCCAAACTCCTCCACCCAGATCCATTTGCCGTCCCGGGCGCGGAAGCGGTGCTCCACCCGCCATTGCGGCGATCTGCCGTCGAGATGGTCCTGCAGTGACTCCATCACACGCGGAGCGTCCTCCGGATGCACCCGCTCCGCCCAGTAATCGCGGTTGAGCACCCCGTCGAACAAATCGTATCCGAGAAGACACGGTCCCGCGCTCTCCAACACCATGCGCCCGCTCGCGGGATACCACTCCCACCACACGTGGTCGGAGGCCCGCATGGAAAGGTCAAGGCGAAGCGCTCTATCTAAGGTTGACGTCATTTCGGACATGAGAAAAACGAATGTCTCCGATGCCGCCGCGCCATGGCACGACCCCACCGGACCTCGCAGTATTTTTATGGAAACCCGCTCCGGCAAGGCAAAAAACTCCTTCCCTCACGACCGCTTTTTCTCTCGACCTCGGTTCCGCGCTACAGTAAAGAAAGCGCTAATAATCCGGTTTCCGCCGATTCTTATCTCCCGAACAGTTCGACGTATTTTATGACGGTGTCCACTTCCATCGCCCTGCCCAAACACCCGTTCTTCGCCAACATCGAGCAGGGACGCCTCCGCCCCCTTCTCGAATCCGCGCAAGTCGTGCATCTCACGGCAGGAAGCGTCGTCTTCGACGAAGGCGCCGCCTCCGACGCCATCTACCTCATCCTCGCGGGGCGGGTCGCTTTCCGTAAACAGTTGGCCAACGGAGACTACCTGACGGTCAGCTACAGCGGCAAGGGTGATCATTTCGGCGAAGTCGGCGTGCTCACCGGCGAGCGCCGCTCCCTGCGCGCCGAAGTCGACGGTGACGCCACCATCGCGAAAGTCAGCGGCAGTGCCCTCCGCGATTTTCTGCATACGCTCCCCGGCCCCGTCGACAACCTCCTGCAGAGCGTAATCAAGCACCTCCATGAAACGACACGGCACTACGTTGAAGACATCCTTCACCGCGAGAAGATGGCCGTCGTCGGCGCGATGGTGAACTCCATCATCCACGATTTCAAAAATCCCTTTTGCCTCATCAGCATGAGCGCGCAAATCCTGCGCCAGCGCTCTCCCTCCCCGGACGCCGCGCGCCTCTGCGACAACATCGAGCACCAAGTGGAGCGTATGGTCGAGATGGCGCGCGAACTCGCCGAATTTTCCCGCGGCGAAACCCGCCTGAACAAAACCCGCCTCAGACTGCGCGATATTCTCGCCGACTTCAAGAGCCTCAACCATCCCTACTTCGACAACGATAAGGTCAGCATCCATATGGATGTCCCCAACGCCGAGTTCATGGGCGAACGGGGCAAAATCCTCCGCGTTTTCCAGAATCTCGTCGGCAACGCCATCGACGCCTTCGGTGAAGAGGGCGGAAAAATCGAGATCACTGGAGAAATCCTCCCGAAAGAGCGGCTCGTGGAAATACGCTTGCGCGACAATGGCAAGGGTATCCCCGAAGAAATCCGCGACCGCTTCTTCGATCCCTTTGTCACCTACGGCAAACGCGAGGGCACCGGCCTCGGCAGCGCCATCGCCAAATCCATTGTCGAGTCCCACGGCGGCCGCATCGCCTTCAAAACCGAGACAAACGTCGGTACTATCTTCTTTATCCGCCTCCCCCTCGCCTGAGCGGCGGTAACGGCCCGCCATACCGCAAAGACCTCGCTCCCTTCCAGCCGGGATCAGAAACAGGGCCCGCGCCGCTCCGCCACAGGCAGCACGGCCGCCACCGCGGATGCGGCAGGCGTGCACGTGTTTGCCAACGGTTTTCGCCGCCCAAAGAACCGGGGCCGGCCCGGGCGGCACTTCTCTCCCTTTTCCGCCAGAGGGTTCCTTTGAGCCCGCGTCAAGGGTGATATTGAGGGGAAATAGGAAGAGAGACGGGTTTTTATAGGGTTAATCCTGCATGACAGCAGGGAGTTCCTTCCGGAAATTATTGAGTATAAAGCACTAGGCTAAAATAAGTATTTCACGAATCCAAAGGCTGCGTGTTTTTTGGATTTTTTCCGGAATCTTACTTGACTTGATCTGCGGAATCCGGCAGGATGCCTCCGTTTTAAATACGTAATCACTGCCTGAAAAGCATGTCTGCTATCGCAAATTCTACTCAGATCTTCCTCGTCGCTTCCGGTATAGCCGTCGGCGCGGGGGTGACGGCGATTCTGACGAGCTTCGTTAAATCGCTTGCCTGCAAATACCAGATCACCGACGCTCCCAACCAACGCAGCATGCATACCCAGCCGATGCCCCGCGTCGGAGGGATCGCCATTACGGGCGGCTTTCTTGCGGGAATCCTCTATTTTCTTGGTTTGGGTTACATTGCTCCGGAAGTCTTCGGTGCCATACCGATGCCCTCCCCTTGGTTGCTCACCGCCGCTCTTTTCATGTTCGCGGTGGGACTGTGCGATGACCTTCGCAGCCTCAAGCCGCGCACCAAACTCGCTATGCAATGCACGGCGGCCCTCTTTATTATCGCAGGCGGGTTCCGCTTCAACTTGCATTTTCTTCCCCTCGACGAAATGGGGACACTTGGGGCCTTCATTTCCGTCGCCTTCACCTTTCTTTGGATCATCGGGATCGTCAACGCGTTGAACCTGCTGGACGGCCTCGACGGGCTCGCCGCCGGAGTCACCCTCATAGCAATGGTCTCGATCTCGGCGGCGATGTTGGTCAGCGGAGCAGTCGTCGACCTCGTCCTCGTCACCTGTCTCGTCGGCGCTCTGGTTGGCTTCCTCATGCATAACAAGCACCCGGCGAGTATCTTCATGGGCGACTCCGGAAGTCTCTTCCTCGGCTTTATCCTTGCCACCTTCGCACTCCCGGTCACGGCCCAGCCAACGCTCAACCTCACCTTCCTCGTGCCGATCTTCGCGCTCGGTCTGCCCATCACCGACACGCTCGTGGCCATCGTCCGCCGCGCTGCCGACCGCCGGGGGATTTTTTCGCCTGACCGCGACCACATACACCACCGTATCGCCCGGCGTCTCGGATACTCCCACAAAGATACCGTTCACCTTCTCTATGGTATCAGCATCGTCTTCGGCTTAACCGCAGTGCTCATAAGTGCGGCCTCCAACCCCGTGGCAATCGCGCTCGGGCTCAGCCTGACGGCGTCGTTTGTCTACTTTTTCCTTCTCAAGCTTGGCTATGTCCGCCTCGTTGTCCGCCCCGTTACCGTGCGGTCCGGTGAAAACCGCGCAGCCGCGCACTCCCCGCCCCAAGCCGTCCAACCGGGCAAGTAAGCGGACGATGAGCACCGGGAGTGAGGGAATCCGAGCGCATGACAAAATGATGAATGAAACCTAAGCACTCCCGTTATCCCCGCCCAAAGTTCCTGGGCAAGCCAATTGATTGGCGCCTCTCTTAAAGAAAAATGTTCAATCCTTCCGCATTCGCACAAACAGAAAGCGGTATCCCGTCAATTAACACTATCGGGATAACCGGGGGATTCGAGCGGGAGAGTCGAAACTACCACTACAACGCGCTTTTAAAGTCTCTTCTTGCGGGTTATTGGGAATGGGACTTGGCAAGCAATCACTTTTTCGCCAGCCCTTCGCTCAAGTCCCTCCTCGGCATGGCCCCGCGCCGCGCGGTTTCCGTACACGGGCGTTGTCCGGAATTCATCAGCGCCAACGACACGCGCCGTTGGCGGCAAGCCGTCACCCGCCTTCTTACAGACCGACGTTCGGAGGGCGTCGAAGAAGCGTCCATAACATGCGTCGGCACCGGCGGCAACAAGCGCTCCACACACCTGCGAATGTGCGTTATCGACCGAGATCACAGCGGGGTTCCGGTACGAATCGGCGGCTGCTTTCTCGATATTGGCACAATGCTTCCAAGCGAAACGACGGAAAGTGACTCCACCGCCGCGACAGAGCCCCTCAAGTTTATCTCCGCGGTGTCCCACGAAATCCGCACGCCGCTTATGTCGATCCTCGGCACGACTCAACTCCTGCGCGAGGAAAACCCGCGTGACGACCAAGTGGAAAACCTCGAAGCCCTCCGCTTCGCCGGATCCACGTTACTGTCTCTCGTCAATGACATCCTTGATTTGAACAAGGCTGAGGCAGGCAACCTCGTCCTTGAAGAAAACGAGTTCAATGTCGAGTCCATTGCCAGCAGCGTCCTCGACTCCTTCAGTTTCCAGAAATACCGCAAAATGATCGACTTTGCCCTCGAGATTGAGAAAGGCCTGCCCGTGACGGTGCGCGGTGACGCCAACCGCCTCAGCCAAATGCTCTTCAACCTCGTCGGAAACGCTGTTAAATTCACGGAGAACGGGGAAGTCAGCGTGCGCGTCGCCGAGGCATCATCCACTGCTGAAAAGTCCACCGTCCGGTTCGAAGTTTCCGACACCGGAATCGGCATCGATCCGGAACACATGCAAGACCTCTTTGCACCCTTCGGTAAAGCTTCCGCCCGCACGGGCTGCAAATACGGGGGCACCGGCCTTGGCCTCGCCATCACAAAACGCCTCGCCGAGATGCAAGGCGGCCGAATCTCCTGCAACAGTGTCCCCGGCGAGGGAACGGTTTTCCGCCTTGATATTCCCTACAAACGCATAGAAAGCCAAGGCGCTTCCCACCAATGGCAGAATCCGTTCCGGTTTCGCCCTCTGCGCGGGCGGGTTCTTTTTGTCGAAGACAATGCCGTCATTGCCAAGATCACGCGTAAGTTTCTTGAAAAATGGCGTATCGACGTCCATCACGCCGGATCCGGTGAAAGCGGGCTGGCAGCATTCGAAAAGCAAGCTTTCGATCTCGTCCTCATGGATCTTCAGCTTCCGGGTATGAGCGGATGGGAAACCGCCCGCCTCATCCGGCGGATGAGCGAAGAGACCGGCGTAAGCGTTCCCATCATCACGATGACCGCCTCCGTCCCGGAAAACAGCCGCACCCGTCTTCGCGAAAACGGTATCGATGATCTTCTGCTTAAACCCGTCCACCCCCAACGGCTCTATCAAATGATCGCTCAACACCTTGCGGTGCGGGCGTGAGAAGGGCAGAAACGCGGCCCCGCCGCCGGAACAGGCATCAGTATCCGTTGTTCTCCAATGCATCGGCGGCAGCCTCAAGGATTGCCCGCCGTGCCACCGCCGACGCTTTTCGGTTTGTACGGATCTCAAACAGGTGCACGCCGTGTGATGGGAAACAGGAAATCATATCCATCAGTTGGGCAATGTCGCGGGCAAGCCGGTAAGTGACGCCGAAGGCCTTGGCCATGGCCCCGAAGTCCGCCTCCTGCGGTGTGGCAAATGCCTTCTCATAAGGCGGTTCCCACGCGGCAACCGGAAGGTGCTCGAAGATACCGCCTCCGCCGTTATTGATGACTACCACGACAAGCGCGCCGCGAACGAAGCGGGCGTTGAGCCACCCCGAAGCATCGTGCAGAGCGGCGAGGTCGCCGCAAAACAGGCAGACGCGTCCGCCTTCCGCCGCCACCCCCATAGCCGTCGATACCGTGCCGTCGATACCGTTGGCCCCACGGTTGAAGAAAACACTGCGCCGCACCGGCGAAGCGGGCCAAAACCACTCCGCGTCGCGAACAGCAAGACTGCTCGCAAAAAACAGATCGACGTCTCCCGGCAGAGACTCCGCCGCAAAGGCGTGGACGCCCCCCTCGAAATCAGGCGCGGCGCCCGCGATCCCCTCGAAAAGCTGAGCAGCCGCAGTGCGTTCAAGGTCATCCCAGAACGCCGTGTACTCACGGGGGCCGGGCTCCACCGGCCAGGCGTCGACAAGATCCGGTAAGTTGCCGCGCAGGTGGAGGGCGCGTCCCTGCGTGGCGTCGCGGAACCCGCCGCGGGGGCTAACCACATAGCGTGGAATATCGAGCCCGGAAAGCCAACTGCGGAGCACCTTGCTTGTCGGCATTTCGCCCAACAACACGGCATAGTTCGGAAGCTGTTCACCCAATACGCCGGGCCGCCGGAGAATGGCATCATAATGCGCCAAGCGCACGACACCTTCACCGCAGTCTCCGTGGCGCATGGGGTTGAGAACATCGGCAAACACCGGAGCACCCGCTGCGGCCGCCAGTGAACAGACTGCGTCCCGGTAAGCCGCCGGGTCGGCCGGTTGGTCCGGGCCCGCGACGATGATTCCGCGCCCGCGCAGGGCGGGCAAATCGACCGGACGCATTAGGACTGGCGGAGATGGCGCAACCTCGGTTAATTCGGCGAAGGAAACGGCAAACCTGCCTGCACCGCCGTCCGCCGGGCCGAGCGGATCGCGGAACGGACAGTTGAGGTGGACGGGTCGGGACGCCTCGCGCGCGGCATCCACCGCCTGTGTGAGCAGCCGCCGCCATGCGAGAAGCACGCCGCGTTCGTTCTCCGGGACCGGCACTTCGGCATGGAACGCGGTGTACCCACCGAAAATTTTCGACTGATCGATAGTTTGCCCGGCCCGGCAATGCCGCAGCTCCGGCGGTCGGTCCGCCGTGAGCACAAGCAGCGGCCAACCGCTCTCCGATGCCTCGATGACGGCGGGCAGGTAGTTCGCCGCCGCCGTGCCCGATGTGCATAGGAGGGCCACCACCTCACGGGTGCGTTGCGCAAGCCCGAGGGCGAAAAATCCCGCCGACCGCTCGTCCAGCACAGGTGTAACGCTTAGATCCGGATGGACGGCAAACGCATACGCAAGGGGCGCGGACCGCGAACCCGGCGAGAGCACAATACGCCGCACGCCGAGGCGGTGCAGCAGCGCGGCGGCCGTCGCGCCCCATAGGCCGTTGATCGTCGTCAGTTGTTCCGGGAGCGGGTACATGGCAAAGCAACTACAAAGGGTTCTCTTCCGTTATGGCATCGAGGAGAGCACGCATCTTCACCTCCGTCTCGGTGAACTCCCGGTCGGGGTCGGACCCGCGCACAATGCCCGCGCCCGCAAAGAGACGCGCCCCCGCGCTTTCGACGAGTGCCGAACGAATCGCCACCACCCATTCGCCGGCCCGCCGATGGTTGAACCACCCCACCAAGCCGGCGTAAAGCCCGCGCGGAAACGGCTCCAAGTCCACAATATCAGCCACGGCGCGCTCGCGCGGAGTGCCGCCCACCGCCGATGTGGGATGAAGCGCGGCGGCCACCGCAAGAAGGTCGACGCTTTCCGGCAGGTCCAGCTCAATCGGCGTGTGGAGGTGCCGAACGTTGGGTAGTTCGAGGAGGCCCGGCTCCACTCCCGCGCCGTTCCAATGCAAACCGATCTGTGCGAGGCGCCGCCGGATCGATGCAACGACGTGCTCGTGTTCCCGCCGGTCCTTCTCACTGCGCAAGAGGCGACCGGCGATTCGCGCGTCATCCACGGCGCCGCTCCCGCGCGCCGCCGATCCGGCGATGGCCTCCGTACGCAAGCGGTATCCGTCCGTTTCGGCAAGCCGCTCCGGGGTGGCCCCGATAAGACTCTGCCCGCAACCGTTGGCATACGAAAAAATATGACAACTGGGGAAGCCGTTGCGTAGCCGGTCCGCCGTCTCCAACGGACGCAGCGGCGCCGAAAAACGAAGGTCGAGCGCACGCGCGAGAACGATCTTCTCGTATTCGCCGGCTTCGATACGCTGGAGCGCCTCTTCGACCCGCTCGCGGAACCCGCACACGCCCCGGCGGGACACCACCTCCGTGCGATCAAGGCACACAGGCCGCCGCGCAAGACCGCCCGGAATATCGTAGGCGAACGACGAGAACCGCGCGTGTGCCGACCAAATACGGTCGACTAGTGCCTCAAGGTCGCTATCGGCATCGACACGGCAGTTAGCCACCGCGACGTAGGTGCCGCCGGACCGCGCCACTTGCCAGCGCGGCAGGAAAACTGTCGCACCAGGAAACGGACTGCCCGCGCCGGGGTCGTCAAGAAAGGTGAAGGCACCGAGAAAGTGGGGTCCGCCCATCGGCTCTTCCACATCGCCGACCGCCACCGTGTGCTCCAGCACTTCGTCGGCGAAGGCACGCGCCCGTTCGAAACGACCAGTGCCCGACCACTCTCTAAGCATAACGGCGTCCGCCCCCGCGATTGCCCGGCCCGCTGAAGGGCTCTCCAGATACGCATGGTGTTCGCCCGGTTCGTAGATAGTCTCGAGAACGGCAAGCGGATCGATGTGCGGCACGCGCAGCGTAATGCTCGCAACTTTCCAGTGCCTGTCCTCCGCCGCGGCGTCGCGGCACGCGCCGAGAAAGCGCAGAAGGTCCGCGCGCTCCGGGCGATGATGCCGCGTTGTCTCAATGACCTCCATGGCGGCGGCTCAGCCCGGCCGGGGGAAAAGGATGGCACGCTCTCCGAAGGTGCGCCCTTGCAGACGGTTGCCCCATTCGAGCTGCCCCTCCCATGTTGACGGCATCGGCTCGCGCAAGAGGCCCAGAACACGCTCCGCCACGCCGGGCATGACGGGGATCACCGCCACAGTGGCCAGCCGCACGCCTTCAGCGATGACAGCCAAAGATGTTTCGAGGACGGCGCGGTCAGAGGGATCCTCCGACTTCGCCAGCTTCCATGGCGCACGGACTTCCGCATAGCGGTTGAGCGCTGTAATGAAGGTGAAAATACGATCAAGCGCCGTGTGAAACTGGAAACCCTCGTAGAGCCGGAGGATATCCTCGCGTGTCTTTTCCCAAAGCGCGCGCACCTCGTGCTCCGGGTCGCCCTCCACCGTCGCCCCCGCCAGTCCGTCTTTGAGGTGGCGGCCGGAGAGATTGAGAAGGCGGTTCACGAGGTTGCCGTAATTGTTGGCAAGGTCGGCGTTGTAGCGGGAGAGGAACAGCTCCATGGTAAAGTCGCTGTCCTGCCCCACGTTCATTTCACGCGTGAGAAAAAAGCGCAGCGCATCCGGCCCGAAGGTCTTCGAAATCTCAAACGGGTCGATGCTCACACCGCTGCTTTTCGATAGTTTGGCACCGCCCGTATGCCACCATCCATGCACAAGCAACGATTTCGGCAGGGGCGCGCCCATCGCCTTTAGCATGATCGGCCAGTATACAGCATGCGCCGGCACAAGTATGTCTTTACCGATCACATGGTAGTCACATGGCCAATACTCGCCGAACCGGTCCGTTCCGTAGCTCACCGCGGAAATGTAGTTGATGAGCGCGTCGAACCAAACGTAAGTGACGAAATCCTCGTCGAAAGGCAGGCGGATCCCCCACGACAACCGCTCCACCGGACGCGAGATACACAGATCATTGACCGGATCCTTGAGAAACTCAGTGACCTGCTTCTGGCGAAAGAGCGGAAAGACAAACTCGTTTTCCTTGAGGAAAGAGACGAGCCATTCCTGGTATTTGCTGAGACGGAAGAAGTAGTTCTCCTCCTCGATTTCCACGACTTCACCATAGATCTCCGGCCATTCGCCGTCGACCTTTTCCTTTTCGAGAACAAACTGCTCCTGCCGCACAGAGTAGTAGCCGCTGTAACGCGCCTTGTAGATGTCGCCCCGGTCGTAGAGATCCTGGAGAATGGAGCGCACCACCTCTTTGTGCCGAGCCTCGCTCGTGCGGATAAAGTCGTCGTTCGAGATGAGCAGCGTCTTGCACAGTTCCACGAAGAGGGGCGCCAACTCGTTCGTCAGCGCCTCGGGACTTTTGCCCAGGGCCTTCGCCGTCTGCGTCACTTTCTGCCCGTGCTCGTCTACACCCGTGAGAAAGTGGACCTCGTCCCCCATCATCCGCCGGAAGCGCGCGACAACGTCGGTCAGCACCTTTTCGTAGGCGTGCCCGAGATGGGGGCGGCCATTGGCATAGTCAATGGCGGTCGTGATGAAGAACTTCTTTTTCATGAAGCCCCTACCTTCCGCCCAAAACCGCCGCCTGACAAGCCTCGCCTTGCTCCGCTCCACCACCGCACATCAGCGCCGCGGGAGCGCCCCGCCGGACCCGCTATCTCGCCGCCGGAACGCTCAGGCTCCCGACGAAGCGCGCCATGCGCTCACAGGCCGTCTCGATTTTCTCGTATCCGGTGGAGAAACTCGCGCGCACGAAACCCGCCCCGTGCGGACCGAAAGCCGTTCCCGGCACGACCGCGACCTCCTCTTGCTCGAGCAAGCGGGTGGCGAAGGTCTTTTCGTCAAGACCGGTCTCCCCGACGCCCGGAAAGGTGTAGAAGGTTGCCTGCGGCAGGTGGCAGCGCAGACCCATTTCATTGAAGCGCCGGACAAGAAAGTCGCGGCGGCGGCGGTAGCTGTCGCGCATGCGGGAGACGGCTTCGTCGGCATGGGTCAAGGCCTCGATGGCCGCCTCCTGCGTGAAGATGGGCACGCTCATAATGGCGTACTGGTGGACCTTCATCATCGCTTCGATGATTTCGTGCGGGGCGCAGGCAAAGCCGATGCGGAATCCCGTCATGGCAAAGGCCTTCGACACCCCGTGCAGGAAGATCGTGCGGTCGCGCATGCCGGGAAGGCTGGCTATGCTCGTGTGCTCGCCGTCGTAGGTCAGCTCGGCGTAGATTTCGTCGCTCAGAACGATGAGATCTTTCTCACAGGCGAAGCGGGCGATGCGTTCGAGGCGCTCGCGCTCCACCACCCCACCCGTCGGATTGGTCGGAAAATTGAGGATGAGCGCCTTGGTGCCGGGCTCCCACGCCGCCTCCAAGTCCTCCACGGCAAGCGAAAACTCCAGCTCCGGCCGCGTCGGCACGGGCAGCGGCACGCCCCCGGCGAGGCGGATTCCCGGAGCGTAGCTCACGTAACACGGTTCGTGGTAGAGCACTTTGTCGCCGGGGTTGAGGATGGCGCGGATTGCCGTGTCCATTGTCTCGCTCACGCCGATGCCGATGAGGCATTCCTTCTCCGGGTGATAGGAGAGGCCGAAGACCCGCGCGAGATACACGCTCACCGCCTTGCGGCAGGCAAGCAGTCCGAGGTTGTCGGTATAGCTCGTCTTGCCTTTTTCGAGGGAGAAGATCGCCGCCTCGCGGATGTTCCACGGCGTGACAAAGTCGGGCTCGCCAATACCCAGCGAGATCGCCTGCGGCATTTTCTGCACGAGGGCGAAGAAGTCGCGGATGCCGGAGCGCGGAAGCGAGTTCACGTGATCGGCGACAAACCGGTTGGGGGAAGATTTCTTCATTGCAATAATCGCGTCTCCGGGCGGGTCCTCAAGGACTCACGGCCGGGCGTTCGTCCGCTTCTTCCGCGCCGTCGATGAGGAAACCGCTCTCCTTGTAGCAGCGCAGCATGAAGCGCGTCGCCGTGGAGCGTACCCCGCCGAGAGTCGACAGCTTCTCCGCGACAAAGGTGGCTATGCTCAAGAGCGTAGCCCCCCGCACGACCACCATCAGGTCGTAGCCTCCGCTCATCAGGTAACAGGTTTCCACTTGGTCGAACTTGGAAATACGCTCGGCCACCCGGTTGAACCCGCCCCCGCGCTCCGGCGTGACCGACACCTCGATGAGCGCTTGGACTTGGTTTTCCGCCACTGCCTTTGGGTTGATGACGGGGCGCCAGCCAAGGAGCGTCTGCTCCGCCTGCAGCGTGTCCAGCGCGGCCTCGACCTCCGCCTCCGTTGCCCCCAAAACAGCCGCCATGCGCGGCGCGGTAAGGGCCTCGCCCTCCAAGAGTAGCTTCAAGACGTCTTTCACCATCCCGGCTTTGTCGGAAATACCGCGCCCGATGGCAAGTTTCGTCATCGCCTTCCTCGACCTCCCCCCCATCGAAAACGAAACTCCGTGGCCGGGCAGCCATCTCGGCCGCCGGCTCCGCGGTCAGCAAATCGGCGTAAAGGCCCGGTGCTCACCAACCGCCTCTGAAGGGCGCTCGCGCCACGCGCTGACCCAGGATGGCATCCGCGCCACGACGAGCCACGTGCGCCGCCCGCACCTCCCGGCAAGAATGCCGACGCACGCGGCATGTCTCTCACCCGCAGAATATAGTTTTTCCCGCGTTGCCAATGATTAGGGCTTGTGCCCCGCAAAAGCCTCCCCTATCTCCTCCTCCCTTCTACACAAGGGCGACTAGCTCAGTTGGTTAGAGCGTCTGGTTTACACCCAGGATGTCACAGGTTCGAGTCCTGTACCGCCCACCACTTAATTCAAGCAAAAAAGGCCGTTTTTATTAAGGAAACGGCCTTT
>SKLD01000008.1 GCA_007123395.1 Opitutales bacterium | reverse complement strand
TTTCCAACATAATGAAGTTTCTTCAATACACTGTCGTTTCTCTCACTCTTCTGTTGCTCTCCGCATTTATCGCTGGTTGTTCGACGCCAAGAGGCTCTACCGTGGACGAGCGTCGGGCTTACGTGCGCGAAGTGCGCGACGAAACCCTGCAAAAAGCATACGATTTCAAGCCGGAACTGCGCGACGAAATCGCGGGCGCACCCGGTTACGCGGTCTTCAGCAACATCGGCGCACAATTCTTCCTGCTTGGCGGCGGCCAAGGCTTCGGGCTTGTCAACAACAACCTGACAGGTGCCGAGACCTACATGAACATGGCCACCGTCGCCTTGGGGATGGGACTCGGTGTGCGGGACTTCCGCGCGATTTTCATCTTCGACGACGAAGCGGTCATGCGGGAATTTGTGGAGCGCGGCTGGCAATTCGGGGCGGAAGCGGATGCCGGGGCGGTTGCGCGCGGCGACCGCGGTGCAGCGGCGCGGGCAGGTGCCGACATCGGGACAACAGGCGCAACAGCAGGCGCGGGTACCACCGCTGGAGACGGTCGACGGACCGGCGGGGACAGCGCAGCGACAGGCACAGGAATGCGCGTCTACCAAATCACGGAAAACGGTGTCGCCCTGCAGGCCCGCATCGCCGGAACCCGCTACTGGAAAAGCTCGGAATTGAACTGATTTCAGGTGGAATTTCACCCTGCGGGGGTGTTGACAAGGGCGGAAAGAGTCACTTTTCTTCCCCGCTTTAATAGACGGTGGTAATAGCTCAGTTGGTTAGAGCACTGGTTTGTGGTACCAGGGGTCGCCGGTTCAAGTCCGGTTTACCACCCCATCTTTTTCATCGGGGCGCAAAAACTATAAGCCCACTCCGGCTGTTGACTTGGCCAACAGTTTCGCCTTCAGCAGTCGCACCGCTCACAAACGCCACGCACGCACAGAACCTCCGCGACAAACCGGCCACCCGTAGCGGCGCGTGCTTGCTCCACCGCCACGCACGAAGCGGGCACGTAGACCGACCGGGATCGGCCTTGCATGAAAAAGGCGTTTCTTGTGCTGTTCCGCCGTGAACAGACCTCCGACAGCGTTCGGCGAGGCGAAGCGCACGGTGGCGCTGGCCTTTCCCATTATGGCCGGGTTTCTCGGGCAGATGCTGCTTGGGCTCACGGACACGCTCATGATCGGACGCGTCGGGGTGACGCCGCTGGCCGCCTCGGCATTTGCCAACACCCTCGTCCATGTATTGCTCATCGCGGGCATCGGGTTGCTTGCCGCCGTGGCCGTTCTCGTGTCGCACGCCCACGGTGCGGGCAAACACGCCGAGGCAGGCGAAGCCTTGCGGCACGGGCTACTGACCGCGGCCATCTACGGCGCTCTCGGCACCCTCCTGCTTTTCGCGCTCTTTCCCTTTCTTCGGTTTTTCGGGCAACCGGCGGAGGTGGTCGCGGCGGCACGCCCCTACCTCGACATCATCGCTCTCTCGCTGCTGTTCAGTCTGCTGACGATTTGCCTGAAGAACTACACGGAGGCAAAGGCCTCGCCGTGGCCCGCTTTCTGGATTCTGGGCGGAGCCATCCTCCTCAATGTTTTTCTGAATTGGGTTTTCATTTTCGGAAACCTCGGATCACCGGCACTCGGGCTGACCGGCGCCGGCATCGCCACTTTCCTCGCGCGGGCAGCCGGGCTTGCCGGCATGGTTTGGCTCGTCTTTGCTGACGCACGCTTCCGTGAGTCGCTGCCGGTGCGCTGGTTCGCCGCCGTCGACCGGGAAGTGACCGCCCGTCTCCTCCGGATCGGGTTTCCCGTCTCGCTCCAGTTGCTGATGGAAGTGGGCGCTTTCTCCATGGCCACGCTGGCGGCCGGCTGGATCGGTGTGACAGCCCTCGCCGCCCACCAGATCGCGCTCACCTGCGCGGGGACGACTTTCATGTTCCCTCTCGGAATCTCGCAGGCCGTGACGATCCGGATCGGCCATGCCATGGGCCGCGGACACGCGGACCGCGTCGCGCGGATTGGATTCGGCGCCGTCGGCATGGGCGTGCTCATTATGGCCGGCTTCGCCCTTTGCTTTCTTTTCTTCGGCGAGATGATCGCCGCCGGCTTCACAGCGGATCCGGAGGTCCGCAGGCTGGCCGCCACCCTACTCATCGTGGCGGGAATCTTCCAGCTTTTCGACGGCACCCAAGTGGTGAGCATCGGTGCGTTGCGCGGCCTGCACGATGTGCGTGTACCCACTGCCGTCGTTTTCATCGCCTACTGGATCATCGCTCTGCCGCTCGGCTGGTTGATTGCCTTTCCCCTGGACCTCGGTGCCGTCGGCATCTGGAGCGGCCTCGCCCTTGGCCTCGCGGCGGCGGCGACCGGGCTCTCCGCGCGCTTCAGCCGCCTCGCCAGGCGCGAAGTGCGGAAGATCGCCCCCGACCCCGACCTCGTTGAGCCGGTGGCGGCGCAGCCATGACAAACTGTTCGCGTAACTGTTCGCGTAACCGCACCGCCGCTACGCGTGGGGGCGGCGGGCACCCCAGCGCAGAAGGATGGTGCCGAGGACAAACGACTTGGCAAAGCGGGGGCCGAAGCGCATGGGATCGGAGAGCGTTCGCACGAGCCAGCCAAGGAAGAGGCGGTCGGCCCAGCGCGGGATGCGGACCTGCGAGGCGCTGAAGAACCCGATGGCACCGCCCGTGCAAAGGAGCGACGGCACCCGCTCGCCGGGATAGCGCGCTTCCCAGCCGCGTTGGAGGTACGCCCCGAGGAACTCCTGCACCCCGCCCCCGAGGTTGATGAGGACGTATTTCGGACGCCGCTCGAGAATGCGCTCGAGCAGAGCGGGATCCTCCACTTTGTCGCGCGGATACATCGGAGCAAGGTATTGATCCTCCTCCGTCGCGAGGATGCCTTGTTCGCGCAAAAACGCGGTGTGGATGCCGGCGGCGGATTCGCCCGGCTCGATGCGGAAGAGCGCGCCCGGTTCGCGCAGCTCCGCGCGCGGGAGGAAGTATTCAAGGAACTCATATCCGGACACACGGTTGATTCGCTCGCCCCGCCGCAGGCGCCAGATCAGCGTCATGTAGCCGCTGTCGGGGAGGATGAGGCGGCTCGACGCCATGGCCTCGAAAAAGGCCGGATCACGGCTCGCCTGGATCATGCACGGGGCGGAGGGCACCGTCATCAGCCCGCCGTGTTCCACAATCCAGTCGACCGCGCGCGGCGCAGGACCGTTGTAGAGTGGCAGACCGAGAATGCGCACTGTTGGAAGCAACTCCATGGTAGCGGAGAATGCGACGCTTCCGGACGGGTTCAAGCGTCTTGATTTGTCTTGCCCGCGCGCGAGTGGTGCGTGGGCGCGGCCGTGGAGTTTGCAACCGTAGGCAAATGCGGTTCACACCGACGCCGAGTGCCGGACGCCAATCCGGAACGCCCCCGCCGCTGCGGGCCGGCCGCTAAAGCAAGCCGGCTACGGCTGCCGCGCAAGGTAGTCGGGGCAGCTTCAGCGCCCGACACGAACCGGCCACAACCCCGCACAGGGGCCGGAATTCACACCGACGCCGCACGCGCCCGCCGATCCGGAAGTTTCCCGCTGCGGGCCGGGGGCCAAGGCCGCCCGGCTACGGCTGCCGCCGGGCGCGGTCACACGCCCGCGCACGCAAGGGTAACGACATTCTCGATGTGGCGCGTGTGGGGGAAGAGGTCGAAGGGCTGGACGCGGAGGACGCGGTAGCCGCCCGCCGCGAGGATGCGCAGGTCGCGTGCCTGGGTGTCGGGACCGCAGCTCACATAAACGACCCGCCGCGGACCGAAGGCGAGCAACTGTTCGAGAAAGGAAGCGTCGCACCCCTTGCGCGGCGGGTCGAGAATAACGGCGCACTCCCCCCCGGGAAAGGGCAGCCCCTCGAAGATGCGCTCCGCCGTGCCCTCGTGGAAGGTAACGTTGGCGGTGCCGTTGCGTTCCGCGTTCTGCCGCGCGAGCGCGACGGCACGGGTGCTGATTTCGATACCGTGGACCGTCTCGAAATGCCGCGCCCCGCAGACGGCGAAGACACCCACCCCGCAATAGGCGTCGACCAACCGCGGCACGTCCGCCGCCCGCGCCTCGGCGAGCACGTAGTCGACCATGCGCGGGAGCACGTGCGGATTGTTTTGGAAGAACTCGCCCGCGACGAAGCGGAAGCGGTGCTCCCCCACCCGCTCCTCGACAACCGCCGCCGGATCGGTCTCCACCCGTCCGCCGACATCGCGCAGCATGAGCGTGCCGCCCCGCTTGAAGCGCCGCTCCCCGCTCTTCACTGCCGCACGCTCACGCGGCAGTGCAGCGTTGATCGCCTCACTCGCGATCGGGCAGGCGGGTACGTCGATGACGGCCCGTGAGTCAGCCCGCTGGAAGCCAATGGCCGTGCGGTCGCCGTCCGGCGCGCGGCGGAAGTGGGGCGTTAGCTTCGACCGGTAGCCGTAGACGACCGGCGAGCCGATACAGGGTTCGACCGACACATCGAGGCCCGCCAATCGTTGCAGCAGCTCAACGATTTGGCGCGTCTTCCACTCCAGTTGCACCGGATAGGCGAGGTGCTGGTATTGGCAGCCGCCGCACTCGCCGAAGAGAAGGCAACCCGCCTCCACCCGGTGCGGCGAGGCCTCCAGCACCTCCGCGAGATCGCCCTCGGAGTAATTGGCCTTGTTCCGCCAGATGCGCGTCCGCACGCGTTCCCCCGGCAGGGCAAAGGGCACCATCACCACCCAACCGTCGACGCGCCCTATTCCCGCCCCGAGGTTCGTGAGCGCGTCAATGCGCAGCTCCACCTCCTCGTGGTAGGCGAACGGCTCCGGACGGAAATTGCGTGGCGGCTTGCGCGGCATCGAAACAAACGAGGGACGCGCCACCACGGATGTCAACGCCGGGCATTACACACACGCCCCAAGCGCCGACGCTGCCGAAAGCTCGTCAACGCACCACATCCTTACGCAGGTTACGCAGGCTGCACAACCCGCCCCACTCCGCGAAGCGCATGCGCTTCGGCGGGGTCTTGCGCGGCACCCCGCGTTCACGCAGCCATTTTTCGATCCAACCTTTGCTCCCGATCACCGCCCCGTCCGTCAGGTAGCGCACGCGGCAGC
>SKLD01000089.1 GCA_007123395.1 Opitutales bacterium | reverse complement strand
GATCCCGACACGCTTTGGGTCAACGCCGTGGTCCTCGATCCGATTGACCCGGAAATCGTTTACATCGGCTCGGCGGGCGGCAACGGCATCTCCCGCAGTATCGACGGAGGAAACACATGGACGGCGGCCAACAACGGCTTGACCTCCGATGGTCGCTACGTGCTTTCCCTTGCGGTCCACCGCGCCAACGCAGGGGCGGACGCCACCCTTTACCTTGGTTGCCGCCAAGGCGTCTACCGCAGCGCGGACGGCGCCGCGTCGTGGAGCGCCGCCTACGGCAGCGGCGCGACATTCATCGGTTATCGCGCCGACAGTCGCCGCAACACGGGGACCCTGGGATCGGTGCGCGCGCTAATCATCCATCCTGAGGATCCCGACACGGTGTTCGCCGGACACGCTTACTGCGGCGCCTATAAAACCACGGACGGCGGGGCAAACTGGGCGCAGACAAATTCGGGCTTGCCCAACCTCGGCCATACCATCGGCAACCTCAACAACATGGTCTTCGCCCTCGCCATGCATCCCGCCGATCCCGACACGCTCCTGCTCGGTTCGCTCGGCATCCCCCGCGCTTCCATTCCCGATCAATACGGCGACTCCGTGGCGGTGGATTATTCGCGCCCGGCCGGGGAGACCTTCATCGCCGTGGTCGGCCGGCACCACGGCAACGACCACGCCAACCTCTGGAACGGCAACAGCATCAGCCTCGCCAACAACCCCGACCATCCCGGCACCGCCTACCACAACCAGTTCACCGGCACCTCCGGCGACCTCCACCTGAGCTGGATCGGCAAGTTCACCGACGCCGATGGCCGCCTCATGTATGCCACCCGCCTTGCGGAAAACCCCGACCAAACCAACTGGGGAAGCCGCTACCCCAACGACAGCATTCTTGACGGCTGGCCCAGCCGCAACTCCGGCTGGCCCAACCTCAACACCACCCGCACGCGCTTCCGCCCGCCCGTCTTTGACGACCAAGGGCGGCTGCACGTTATCGGCGTGGGCAGGCGCACGCACACCACGGCCAACGCATGGATGAAGATGCCCAACCCCAGCCGCGCGGCCAACATCACCGCCGTCACCTCCACCTCGGTCTTCCGCAGCGACGCCCTCATCGGCAACACCGAGATCCGCCCCGGCGTTTCCAGCATTACCTTCACGAGCAACCCCAACAACAACGCCCAGCGCACCATCGCGGATTTCGATATCTTCACCGGTAGCGTCACCTTGGATACACCGTTGCCCAACCTCCCGCAGGCGGGCAACGGCTTCCGCATCGTGGAGGGCATGAGCGCGTGGAACAACTTCGTGCGCGTCTTCAGCCGCGACTTCACGACCTTGGCCTATTCCACTATTTTCAACGGCGATTGGAACCGGGCCACCGGTGCCGGAGGGGATAATATCGAGATTCTCTCCGTGATCCCCACGGGCGAAGGGTTCCTCGCTGTCGGCTATCACAAGCTTGATGGGCAAGGCCAACCGGGCGGCGTGAACATGCCGACCCAAAGCGTGCCGCATTGGGGCAGCCTGCGTCCCTCCGGAGAGTCACCCGTGGCCGCGCATCTGCACTTCGACAACCCCGCCACGGCGCGTCTCCTTTCGCCCGCCGCGGAGGCCGCCTTCACCCCGCTCGATTCCATCGTTTTCCATGCCTACGCGGCTGCCGTCGGGAGCTTCGTTACCCGCGTGGAGTATTTTGCCGGCACGGAGTTGCTCGGGCAATCCACCATCGCCCCCCACACCTTCCACTGGAATCAAGCGCCCGTGGGTGAGCATTGGGTGCATGCCCGCATCCACACCGCCGATGGCGCGGTCGTCGAGTCGCGAGTCGTTCCAATCACGGTTCTGCCCATTCCCGCGGCGCCGGCGGCTCCGACCGATTTGGCGGTGACGGCGGTCGGTCTCGACAGCCTTTCGCTCGCATGGGAAAGCGCTTCGGCGGATGTGGATCACTACCTTATCGAGCGCACGCAGGATCCGGCGGGCGCGTGGGAGGAGGCCGGTATCCGCTCCACCACGACGTTTGGCGACAGCGGGCTCGCCCCGGCGCAGACGTATTACTATCGCGTCCGCGCGGTCAACGCCTCGGGTGCCTCACCCGCCTCCAACATCGTGGCAGCGACCACCGCAAGTTCGGTGACACCCTTGGCAGCAATCAATTTTCAGCGGGCGCAGGACAGTGTGCCGTCGGGTTTTCTCGCCGATACCGGAGCCGTCTTCGGCGAACGCGGCAACGGCTTCAGCTACGGTTGGAATGCCAACAATGCCGGCAACGCGCGCAATCGCGGCGGATCGTCGCCTTTGGAGTACAGGACCTTCAACCACATGCAGCAAAACGGTACGTTTACATGGGAAATCGCGGTGCCCAATGGCGATTATCAGGTGCGTATCGTGGCGGGAGACCCCAATTACTTCGACAGCACCTATCGCATCGACGTGGAAGGCCTCATGATTGTCGATGGAACCCCCTCCAGTGGTAACCGCTGGATTGAGGGCGAGGCCACCGTAGCCGTGAGCGATGGTCGCCTGACCGTGAGCAACGCCCCCGGTGCCGTGAACAACAAGATCGCCTTCCTCGAAATTGCCACCGTCGCACCGCCCCCGGACCCCGGTCCGGACAGCGCTCCCGTTGTCTTGGCGCAGCCCGAACCAGTCACGGCTTCACCCGGAGGCAGCGCTGTTTTCGCGGTCTCCGCCACGGGTCAGCCCATGCCCGGTTTCCAGTGGTTCAAGGACGGCACCGTCATCGAGGGTGCCACAACCCCCAGTCTCACCCTGCAAAACGTCGGCGCGGAGGATGTTGGCAACTATCACGTGGTCATCGACAACGGTGTGGGCGAACCCGTTGTCAGCGACGCAGCCTTCCTCACCTTGGAACCGTTGCCGGAAATCACCACGCAGCCGCAGCCGCAGACCGTGAGCGCCGGAAACGAGGCAACGCTCTCCGTCGCGGTCAACCATGCCGGTGCGGTTTTGTACCAATGGTTTAAAGACGGCGAGCCCATCGATGGTGCCGTATCCGCCGAACTCACACTGGATCCCGTCACGCTGGCCGACATCGGCAGCTATCGGGTGCGGGTCAGCGATCAAGGGGATCCGGATCTAACCGTTCTTAGCCATGCGGCCTTCCTGCAAGTGGAGTTGGAACAGGCCCCGGTCTCGCAGTGGCCGACCGTGGGCAGCCTCACTTTCGGGCAAACGCTCGCGGATGCCGCACTCAGTGGCGGTGCCGCCGATACGGCGGGCGAGTTTGTCTTCAGCCAACCCAACCTTGTGCCGGATGCCGGAACCACTCTGCACAACCTTGAATTCCGGCCCGAAGCAACGGAGCAGTTCAGCACCGCCATCCAAGCGGTCGCCGTCACCGTCGAACCCGCCACCGCAAGCGTCCGCCTTGCCGATTTGCGCCAACCCTACGACGGACACCCGCGCGCGCCCGCCGTTTCCACCGAGCCGGCGGATCTTCCCGTGACCTTCACCTTCAACGGCTCGCCTGTGACGCCATGGCAGATCGGAACCTACACCGTGGTCGCGACCGTGGCCGATCCCAACTACACCGGCAGCGCCACTGCCGTCATGGAGATCGAGCCGATCAGCCTGCGGCGGTACCTGATCAATTTCACAAACGCCATGGAAAACACCGACACCCGCGCCTATGGCACGCGGACATGGCAACGCGTCAATCTGCGCGAGACTGTCTCCGGGGGTAATGTGCCGGCACGCCAGCATGACAAGGTTTCACTCGTCGACACCGATGGAAATCTTGGAAGTGCGCGTTTCTCCGCCGCCTTCCCCTTTGAGGGCGATCGCGCGGGTGCAATGGCCACACCGTCCGCTGACTTTTTTCCCTTCAACAACGACCAGGGCGATGAGCGCTTCTTCTGGTTCGACCCGAGACTCTCCGAACACCGCGAGGTGCATTCCTTTGAGTCCGACGGCACCCGCCACTGGACCTTCACCTTCGACGGCTTCGATCCGGAAGAGGAAGTCACCTTCCAGTTCGTGCAACGCCGCAACAACACCAACCGGCTCGCTACCCTGCTCTTTGATCCCGGCAGTCCCGGCGAGCAGGTGCTTTACAGCGACGCCAATGTGGCCGAGGACGGGGATGTTGTCTACCTCAGCCACACCGTCACCGGGGCGGACAGCTACAGCTTCCGGCTTGGGCCGAATCCGACATGGACAGCCGTCTTCAACGCTGTTGGCATTGAAGTGGTGCGCGCGCTCGATACGGAGCCAACGGACGGCTATACCGACTGGGCGGCGGCCAACGATATCACCGGCGGTCCGGACGACCTCACCGGCGGCGTGGCCAACCTCATGCGTTACGCCCTCGGCGGTACCGCCGCCACCCCACTGAGTATCCTTCTGCCGCAGATGCAGTCAGAGGTATCCATCGACGGTCTGAACATCAGCCTCACCTTCCACCGCATCGATGACCCGCAAGTGCGCTACGCCGTCTGGTTCAGTGAAGACCTCGCCGACTGGGGCGCGGCCCCCGTGTGGGAGGACTACGGCGCACACGAGGACGTGCCCGGCGAGTTTGAAGTGTCCGTGCCGACCACCGGTGACCGCGGTTTCCTCCGATTGGAGGTGAACCGTTAGTGCGCAACCCCTTGGGAAGAACGCCCGCCGCACGGTCTCTCACGGCTTCGGCTACACTTCACCGATTCCCCATGATCAAAAGACTCACCGCTTTCCTCCCTCCCGCCGTCCTCGCCTGCCTTCTCGGTTTCTCCACCGCGCTGGCGCAGCCGACCGAGGTCCTCGCTCCCGCCGCCATCCACACCACGATCAGTGAGGAGAGCCATCTCTTCTCACTGCGGATCAATGGTGAGCCGGTGGATGTGCATTTCATGGTGGCGCTGAGCGATCCGGCGCGGCGCGACTGGGGGCACATGCATTACGCCCACATCTCCGCGCGCGGGGTGCTCGATGTGGAAGTGGACTTGCTCGACGGCGCCACGCTCAACTGGATCCGGCCGCGCGCTTTCATGGTGGAGCCCACGCAGGTGGACAACACCGTCTCCTTCCGCCTGCACTTTCCCCACTACCACATCCTCGAAGCGCACCACAGCGGCCTCGACCACGCGCTCGTGCTCTTTGTCGACGAGTTGCCGGCGAACGCGCCGCAGCCAAGCGATCCCAACGTGCTCACCTCCTCCGCGGCGGGCATTGTGCCCGGTGCCGGGCGCGAGGCCAACCAAGCCGCCTACAACGCCGCGCGCGAGCAAATCCGCGCCGACCCGAATCTGGACATCCTCTACATCGAGCCCGGCCACTACCATTTCGCGCCCAACATGCGCACCGGCGTGGGTGTATGGGTGGCGGGGGGTGCCTACATCGACACCGGCCAAGTGTTCAGTGACTGGCAGGAGGGCTTCTTTTTGCGCGGGCGCGGCGCGGTGGGCAATGGAGCCACGATCCGCGAAGACGGCAGCATCGACCTGCGTCGACCCGACACCCGTGGCCAGATGTTCCTCCTGCGGCAGGCACGGAATTTCATGCTGGAGGGACTCGTCTCACGCTTTTCCCAGGACTGGAACACGGTCTTGCGCGTGGGCGATGATGCCCACATTCGGAACTGGAAAGTGATGAACGTGCTCGACTGGGTGAACAACGACGGCATCAACACCGAGCGTGCCCGTAGGGTTCTTATCGACAAATATTATGTCTCCGCCGGGGCGGACAATTCCTCCGACAAGGCCAATGCCAAATCCGGCACGATGGCCTTCGGTTTCGAGCGGGACGTGCAGGACATCACCCGGCGCGACGGCGTCTTTTATTCCATGGCCAAATCGCAAAAGTTCGGCACCGAGAGTGACGCCGACTACATGGAGCGCTTTTTGTTTGAGGACATGTTCGTCGTCCGCGCCACCGGCGGTCCGCAGGCCCACCTCGCCGACCGCGCCACTCTGCGCGATTTCACCGCCCGCAACTGGCATGTGGACAGTGGCTCGCGGCTCATTGAGATGAATGTTGCTCCCTGGGGACGCAACCCCACCACGGCCAATCTGCGCGACATGCGCTTTGAGAACATCTTCGGCCACGCCAACGGTCAGACTTCCTTCGGCACCTTCAGCGAAAGCACGCCCATTCAAGACGTGGAGCTGTCCAATATCTGGCAGGCCGGGCAGTTCGCCACCTCCACCGCCACCATGAGCCTGGGCACATGGGCAAAGGCCGATACGTTCACCGTCTCCGTCGATCCCTCGATCTGGGCGGCGCACGACCGCTTTGGGAGGGTCAACGAACCCGTCCCCATGAACGCCTACTTCATCGATGCGGCGGGCAACTGGAGCAGCGACCAAGGCCCCGGCACCTACGCCGTCACCTGGACCGTGCAGAGCGGGCCGGGCACGGTCAACTTCAGCAACGCCAAGGATCCGCAAACCACCGCCACCTTCAGCCAGCGCGGCGAATACGTCCTGCGCCTCACCGCCGATGACCACCCGACGGTTTACGACGAGCTGACCGTTACGGTGCTTGACCCCGCCTTCGCGGGCGAACCGGTGGCGCGCTTCATCGCCTTTCCGACGATCCCGCAGGTTCACCGCCCGGTCACCTTTGACGCTTCCTTCTCCAGCGATCCCGACGGCACCATCGTGTCCTACACATGGGACTTCGGCGACGGCACCACGCTCACGACGGCAAGCCCCACCACCACCCACACATTCACAGACGCTTCCATCCATGAGGTCCACCTCACCGTAACCGACAACGAGGGCAACAGCCGCCGCATCCGCGATTGGATCGTCGTGCGCGCATTGGAGCGCACGCCCTTCGGTGGCCTCGCCCACACCGTGCCCGGCCGCATCCAAATGGAACACTTCGACGACGGCTCTCCCGGCATCGCCTTCTTCGACCGCAGCACGGGTGCCGTGGATCCCAACGATCCCTACAAACCCGATCCCAACGCCTACCGCCCGCCCCCGGAGTTTATCGAAGAATACTTCGCCACCCGCTTCCCCGACATCCGCGCGACCGCCGACCCCGAAACACCCGGCGGCCATGAGCTTTACGACATCAACAACCCCTCCGGCCCGACCCCGGAGTTTGTCAGCTACACCATGAACGTCACCCAGACCGGCACCTACGAAATGCGCATCCGTATGAACCCGAATCTGGCCAATGTGGACCGGCGCTTCAATGTTTACCTCGACGACCAACTCGTCGCTTCCGAGCGCGCATGGGGCCGCCGCACGACTTACGGCCTGACGACCGTGCCCAACATTCCCCTGAGCCAAACAGGCGAACAGGTTCTCAAAATCGAATTTCTCGGCAGCCTTGGACTCAACGGCGGCATCAACTACTTCGATCTCGTGCGCACGGGTGCGCCGGTGCCGGTGGCGGCCTTTTCCGTGAGCCCCGAGCGCGGTCTCGCCCCGCTCGAAATGACGGTCGATGCCGGAGGCTCCTCCGGTAGTGGCGAGGCCATTACCAGCTATAGTTGGAACTTCGGCGACGGCACCGTCATCGCCGATGGCAACCCGATGGAGACCCACACCTTCGCCGCCGACGGCACCTACACCATCAGCCTCACTGTGACCAACGAGAGCGGCAACACCGCCACGTCGAGCATCAGCTACTTCGTCGGCAATATGCCGCCCGTTGCCAGCCTCACGCACGCACCCACCTTTGGCGAAGCCCCGCTTGAGGTCACCTTCGACGCCTCCGGCTCCTCCGACCCCGACGGCCACATCGTGCGCTTCGACTGGGACTTCGGTGACGGGCACACCCTCACCGACGGTGGCCCCATCGTCTCCCGCACCTACACCGCCCTCGGCAGCTACACCGCCACCGTTACCGTGCTCGACAACGAGGGCGGCACGGGCAGCGCCAGCGTGCTTGTGCAGGTCACGGACGGTTCGCTCCTGACTCCGGAAATCACCGAATGGCCGGTGGCCTCGCCCATCATCGAAGGCGAAAGCCTCGCCGCCTCCAGCCTGACGGGCGGGGCCGCCGATGTGCCGGGGCAGTTCGAGTTTGCCTCGCCCGCGCTCATCCCGCCGGTCGGCATCAGCCCGCAAACAGTCGTGTTCATCCCGCAGGACGGCGGCACCTATAGCATGGTACAGGGCTCGGTCGATGTCACCGTCTTCCCGGCGGAAAACAGCGCCCCGTTCCCCATCTTCATGTTCAACTTCGGCGATGAGGATTACGTGGGCAACAACAGCCCCGCGCACGCCGAGGGCACCGTGCCCCTCGACTTTCAGTCTTGGCACACCGCCGACGCCACCTCGAACAGCAAAGAAGTGCAGCTCAGCGGCGGCAACCAAACCGTCACGGCCGAGTTTCGCCGTGCCAATGGAACATCGACCGATGCGCCGGTATCGCTGGGCACCACCAGCTTCACCGCCAACCGTTCCGGCGGCGGGTCCGGTGTCTTCGCCACGCCCTTGACGCAAAGCTGGCGTGCCTACCAGCGTGGCGGCGGCAACGCCGGGCGCAGCGTGGGGGCCTACTTCACCGGCCTCGAACCCGGCGAATACGATGTTTACGCCATCGTGCATAACCCGGTGTTGATCGATGCCGGGCGCGTCACCAATGTCGGAATCGGCGTGGGCTCGGCCACCTCCGGCGATCTCGCATGGAACGACGCCAGCCTCACCGGCACCAGCTTTGCTCCCAGCCCGCAAACGAATACGTGGGAATCCGGTGTGAACTACGCCCGCGTGCGGGTGGAGGTGACCCCGGAGAACCCCAACATCTACGTCATCCAAGGCGGTCCCGCCGCCGCCAACGACGAGTTCGACTACCACACCTTGACGGCGGTGCAGATCGTCGCCGTGCAACCGGATGAACCCGAACCTGCCGACGCTTACGCTGATTGGGCGGCGGCCAACAACATCACCGGCGGCCCCGCCGACGAAACCGCCGGCGTGGCCAATCTGATGCGGTATGCCCTGGGCGGCGATGCCTCCACGCCCCTCTCCGCCCTCCTCCCGCAGATGCAGTCGGAGGCCGACCCGGAGGGCCTTGTCCTCAGCCTCACCTTCCACCGCATCGACGATCCCTTGATCAACTATTCCGTGTGGCACAGCACCGACCTGATCGACTGGGGTGCATCGCCCGTCTGGGATGACTTCGGAGCCCACGACAACGTGCCCGGCCTCTTCATGATTGAGATCCCCACCCTGCACGACCGCGGCTTCCTCCGACTGGAGGTGACGCGATAATGGCTAGGGTTAATGTAGTCCGGCTGATTCATCGCCGGACATCCGCAGCTGCCGCCAATCCGGGGGGCGTCGCATCGCCCAGCACGCACGTCCGGCCCCACGCCCCGCGGTCGCGGGCTGAAGCACCGCGACTACGCTCGACGCACGTTTAGCCGGAAATCGGCAAGCGCATTTTCGGGAATCCGTGGTTGAACATCGGCCGAATCCCCAACGCCGCCCATCCCTCTGCGTCCTCTGAGACCTCTGTGGTGAAAAAAACCGCGGCGGAGAGGCTTTGCAGCGGGAACAATTTTACCACAGAGATCACTGAGGATCACAGAGGCTTTTTATCCGGAATCCGTGGTTGAACATCGGCCGAATCCCCAACGCCGTCCATCCCTCTGTGTCCCTCTGGTGCGTCAGGCGAAGCCTGGCTTCTCTAATGATATGAAACGTTATCATCATGACAAATAGGTGTCCATCATGTAGCCAACCCGGCGGTGAAAGGAGTAATCCCCAAGCCGAAGCCCGGCGCGGCGAACCCGCGAGCCGTAACGCAAGTGAACTCGATTCGGCCTCGTTACACTATGTGGGAGCGACCATCCTTCCAGAGGTGGTGAAGTCTGCAACCGGCGACGAAGCGACACCTGAGTGCAATCGTCGGGCTCCCCGGGGTGTCTGGAGACAGCGCGTGGGAAAAGAGAAGTCGAGGAACCTGAGAGGCCCGTCGTCGGTGGCAACGCCGCGGCGGGAGTCGGACGATCCCATAGTAGCGGGGAAGGGCCTAACCCGTCTGGAGCGAAGGGGATCTGCTGTGAACGTGCAACGATTCGGGCTGAACGCATCCGCTTGGCCATTGGCCCCTCTACGGAAACTATATGCCTCAGCAGGGATGGACGCAGAGCAAGCCACGGCTTGGGAATGTTCACAGGAGAGCCGGATGCGGGAAATCCGCACGTCCGGTTCGAAGAGGGGGAGCAGCGGGTTTGGGCAACCCCCGCCCGCTGCTCTCTACTCTACAGCCCTCTGTGTTGAAAAAAAACCGCGGCGGAGAGGCTTTCGAGCGGGGATTTTTCAACCGCGAAGAACGCAAAGAGCGCAAAGGCCTTCCAACCGCAGGTTCAACCACTGATGGACACTGATGAACACTGATAAACAGCCCGCCGCCAAGGCGGCTGGGCCGGGATGCGGATGTCGAGAAACCGCGGCGGAGCGGCTTATCAGCGGGGATTTTTTTACAAGCGCTAGCATCCCGGGCGCGCTCGGGTGAACCGCATAACATGAAACCACCGGTCGCCCGCCAACCCGCATAATCCGTGAAGTTTGCATCGGAGAGGGGACATTTCTGTCCCCGGCCACGGCGGAGGCGTCGTCTTTGCGCCAACCCTCCGCCCGCAGCCAGCCTGCTCCCATGCGGACGCTGCCCCCTCGCCGCGGACGCGGACAGGTGCCGAGCCGCTCGCGGCGATACCCGCGAAGCCCATGTCCGCTCTTCGACCCGCGGACGCGGGCAAATCGCCATCAAGGGTACGAGGACGCGAAGCCGGCTGGCAACCTTCTGCCGTAGTCGGGCGGCTTCAGCGGTCGACCCACAGCGGAGGCGAGCATTCAAAACCTTCGCGGGCTTGCCTCGTCGCCGGGGGCGCACGGGAATGCGTGGCCGCCGCTCCGTCGCGGTCCGGCGATAAATCAACCGGTCTACCGTCGCGCCTTCGACCTTGCGGTCACCTGTTACCTTCCCGTTGGCTCCGTTGCACTGACGGGCGTTCTCCGGACTTTTGGCGCGTGAAGTAGCGCCGATAGTTTTGGCGGCACCCTAGCCAGTCGCGGAGGAGTTCACTGCCCGACATGGCTCAACAACCTTTGGATTTGATTTGCACCGGCGGACCCTGAGTTTCATTTCCTTACCATGCCGGAATACATGCAAATGCCCCGATTGGCGTTGTTCCTGGAGGTGAGCCTGCATTGGGGGCGTGCGATTGCCAAGGGTGTTTTCCATGCGAATCGAACTGTCACCGGATGGCGTTCGGTTCTGCTGGCAACCGACGAACAGCTGAATGATTCTGTGTTCAGAGCGTCCAGTCAGCCTCATTGGGTGGGTATCATTGGTCAGTTTTACCCCAAACATGCCGCCGCACTCGCGAGATTGCATGAACTCGGTGTTCCTACTGTAAACGTGTCGAGTTGGGAGCCGCCAAAATCAACTATTTGGATCCACAATGATGACGAAGCTTGCGGAGAGTTGGTGGCGGATTTTTTTGGGGTCCGGGGCTATAGAAATTTCGCTTTTGCCGGGTTTCCGGAAACTGCATTTTCCATCAGACGATTTCATGGATTTGCCAATGCTTTGAATGCGCGTGGCGTCAACGTACTTGTGGACATTACCCCACCCGCAGAGCGCCGGGAGAGTATGATTGAATTTACAGCCCCGAAGCTGATCGAGTTGCCTAAACCGTGTGCCGTGTTTGCTTGTAATGATCAGCGGGCCCGGCACATTCTCGCTTCCGCTGACGCTGCTGGCATAGATGTGCCCGAACGGTTGTCCATTATCGGAGTGGACGACGATGACCTCCTCTGTGAAATTTCGCACATTCCGCTCTCCAGTGTTCGAAACGACTTTCATCGGATAGGCGAGCAGGCAGTGAAACTCCTGTTCACGCAATCAGGAAAAGCCCCGCAGGGCTTTGAGTTAAAAGTGCCACCGATCAAAATTGTCGAGAGAAGATCATCCAGTGCCACGGCCACAGACGACCCAATGATCGCCCGTATGATTTCATACATACAGGATAATATAGATGGTGATTTGGACAGCGATAGCATGGCCTCTTTTTTTGGTATCTCACGCAGGAGCCTTGAGCGCCATCTGGTGAGGGCAATCGGTCAAACTTCGCGTAAGGCTATACAATCCGCACGCATGCGAAGGGCTTACGAGCGAGTCGTCGGCACAAGCCTTTCCTTTGGTAGGATAGCTTCTCTGGCGGGTTTTTCAAAACAGAGCCAATTCAACGCTGCCTTTAAAAGAACCTTCAACAGGACGCCGGGGCAGGCACGCAAGGGCGTCGGGTAATCACCAGTTCTTGAATATCGCCTCGGCTTACGCCATCACCTTTCTCCGCTACGACCCGGTGACCGGCGATGCGCTGCGGCGGCAGGAGTTCGCACCCAACTTTGTCAACAGCATCGGCGCGACGATATCCAACACCGTGCGTGCCAAGGGCGCCGACATCACCGCCGGCGGGACCGGCCGGGTCTTTTGTGACCGGTGCGGCGGGGGCAAATGCCCGTAACCAAGACCGGCCTTGGGCTAAGCGGTGTCCGCCTCCTTTTCACACCATGGAAAAGTGTGCTCGCCGTTTCGCGGAACTGATATTCGCCAAAAAAAGTGCCATGCCCTCCGAACGGGCATGGCACTAAAGGTTCAATAACTGTGCGGGGGACAGATATTAATTGGAAACGGCGATGCGGTAGAACAACTTCGGATCGATGGAGTCGGGCATCAGCAGGTCGACGAAGGACATGGTGCCCCCGTTGCCGGTGACCGATGCCGCAGGCACATCAGCCCAGTTCACCAGATCGGTGGAAACCTGCAGTTGGTAGGTCATCCCGATCTGAGTCGGGAAGTCCAATTTAGCGGTTCCGCCCGTGTGCGGGCCAAACACCACCCCTGCCACAGGAGCCTCGGGCTCTGCACTGAGACGGGGGGCATACGCCACCTCAAAAGACATGGCGTTGATGGCCCCCGCCCAATTATCCACATTGCTCACGAGCCGGAAGGTGTAGCTCGCTGACCCGGTGAGGGTGGCGGTTTTCGGATAGAATGGCTGGCTATTCGTGGAAGCTTGGCTGAGCAGGATCACTTCATCGGCTTCTCCCGGGTTTTGCAGCAGCGTAACAGGACGGCTGCCGCTACCGTCGCGGCGGAGGACAAATTCGAAGGTCACGGTGTCATCGGGATGAAAACCGCTGATCGTGTGATCAAAGTAGCCGTTTTCCTGATTTACGGCAAACACAGCCCTCTGTGCCCCCTCATTGGCATCGAACCAGTCGGGGATGGGATTCCCGCTACCATCCGGACTGGTGAAAAGCGCGGGTGGGACGTCGTCTGCCGGGCGAAAGCCGACGACGCTCACCGAAGAGTCCTGGGAGTAGGTCAATCCCATTGAGCCATCGCCATTGATGTTGACCAAGGCCGCCTCACTGATCACAAGAGGCGGGCTGTTTGATCCACCCGTGCGCATACTGAAGCTCTGCCAAACCCGTCCCGCCGGGTCGAGGGTATACGCTTGGTCAGACCACGCAATCAGGTAGCGGTCAATCGTTCTCACGGTGAGGGTGGCGGTTGCGCTCTGCTCCGTGCCGTGGATATTGCTCACGACAACATGGTAGTCGCCCGCCGCAGCCAGCGTGACGGGGTTGATGACCAGCTCGGGACCGTCGCCGCCGGGCACCGGGTTGCCATCGAGATACCATTGGAAGCTCGGGCTGGGATTGGCACTCACCTCCACGGACAGGGTCACAGCGGAATTCACTGCCGCAGTCCGGCTTTGCGGCTGCGACAGGAAGATTGGAGCGCTGTTAACAGTCAACACCGCCCCATTGCTTTGCACCGAACCCACAGGATTGGTTGCCACAACCGTGTAAGTCGCAGCGTCTGCCAACTGCACACTGGCGATGGTATAGGCAGCAGCGTTGGCGTCTGGTATGGCCACACCGTCCTTGTACCACTGATAGCTGACCGTTTCGCTGCCGCTGACACTGACCGAGAAGGTCACGGGATGATTCAACAGGATACCCTGACTTTCCGGATGGGAGATGAACGAAAGCGGCTCCCCGGCGAAAACAGTCAGATCGCGGCCAGTCGAGTAAGTGGCATCCGATACCGTAACCCGGACCCGATAGATACCCACGGTGCTGAAGGTCATGTTGGTGCTGGAAGAGGATGGCGCTGAGAAAGTCACGGTTCCGGGGCCGCTGAGCTGGGTCCAGGAGTAAGAGACCGGGGAACCGTCACCATCTTCGGGTGCGGAGGCCACGTTGATACCTGCGGAACTCCAGCCACTCGTAACGAATGCCTCATCGTCGGGGAAATCCGGGAAAGACACCTTCAGCGCATCCGGATCGGCAAACCAAGTTTCACTCACGCCAGTGGAGTCGTCGTCATTCAAGTTGAAAGCCACCACACGGTATTCCGGGCCCATATTCGCGTTGGCGGTGAAGTCCACCCAGCGGGGTGGGTTCAGCTCCGCTCCGCTCAAGCTGGTGGTGTAGGGGCTGGTCTTGTTTTTACTCGCACCCAAATTTTGCGCCGGACGATAGGCAATCACTTGCCATGGGCTTCCACCCATGCGTCGCTCCACGCGGAAGCCCAGCTCATTGTCGGAGTCGTCTTCCCATGTGATGACAATCCCTGTTTGATCGGGCAATTCGTAGCCCGTCACATTGATGGGCGGGTTGACCGGATCGGTGTGCATCGGCTGGTAGTCGGCGTAGCGCACGGCGGGGGTGACACCGTCGCGACGAAAGACCGGAGCATCCGTCCTGCCACCCGGCATGAGGTTCGGCATAATTGTGGTATCTAAAATCCAATTATGGTTACCTGCCGCCAGAATCCAACCGGTTGTCGGAGCATATTCCTTCCAACACAAATAACCGACGGCATGCATATCGTAAACCCCGCTCCATGTACCGGACTTGCCGGGGGTGCCTGGCTCAGTGGCACGCACTTCCACCCGGTTGTTGGTGAAGGCCCATGAGAAAGTCTCAATGTTATTGTGGCGCTGCGCCATGACGCCTTCGCCGTCGTTGCCCATGGAGCCGGGATTGATGGCGGAGTTCAGATGCACCCAGATATTGCGACCACCGATATCATAGCCACGGGACATGAAGTCGCGTTCGTTCACCGTCTCAGTCCACCACCAACCGTCAAAGGAGACTCCTTGCAGGTTGATAGCCGTGCCGAGCCCGGTTTCGAGGACCAATCCGTTGTCGATGTAATACTGGGGATTGGTGATGTAGTCGAACGGGATCAGCGCGCGTGGCACACCGTGACCACCGATCGGCAGGCGCTGATTGTGATTGTTGTAAAGCACCAGATACTGACCGGCTATATCCATGCCCTTGTTGCCGCGATTGAAGATCCAGTTGTCGCGCACAATGACATTGGGATAATGGTAGCCAGTGTCAGCTCCGGTAACGGTTTCGCTGTCCTGACGTCCACCGTAGTTGCTCTTGTTCACATCCACACCAATGTGGTTGGAGTAGTCGAACAGGACGGTGTACTGAGCGTTCGGACCGGCGTGCCACCTACGTTGCAGCATGCGGTGCACAAAATTCTTGGTCGGGCGGGCCAGCACGTTGTTGCCGATGAAAATGTCCGTGCCATGGGCGGTGAAGCGACCGGTGTAGCGGTAGGAGTGGAAGGCATCCTCTGGCAACAAGGATTCAGCAGTTGCACTAAATGGCTGGTCTAATTTGAGCATATCGTCCCACGGCGCGCCATTGATCGAATAGACGCCAAAGATGAGGCGCCCCGCCCCCGCTTCCACCGGGGTGTGCCAACCAGAGCCACCATTGATCGCGTCCATGTAATGGGTGCCGTCGGGCACGCGCTTGGCCCAGGTGTCTTCCTCCGGGGCGAAGAGCGGCCAGTTGTTCTTCCAGCCTTGTAGCCAGAAACCGGTGTCGAGCGTAGCCGAGCGGGGCGTGTGGAAGCCCCAGAAAACAAAACCGCCGTCGAGCTTCACGTTGACCACGCCGATGTCTTGCACCTCGCCGACGTGGGCTTCGCCCTCGCCGGGGACCATGCCGATGAAGTTCCAATCGCGCGGCACCTCGCCGGCCGAGTTGGGCACGTCCGTCACCGGATCCGTCCCGCGCGTCTGCGTCTGAAACACGAAGACCGTCTGCGGCGCGAGGCTGTGGGTGACGTTGTTGAACCCGGGAGTGGCATTATCCATCGACTCCCGGATAATGGCCTGATCCGCACCAGGGGCCAGATCCGCCCCGCGGATGACCACCCCGCTCTTCAGCATGAGGCCGCGGCTCTTCGGGCCGATGCCCGCGCCGTAGCCCATGTCGGGCATCTCAAACTCATAGACACCCGCCGGGTAGTAGAGCACGCCACCGCCCTGCGCGTGGAGTTCATCGCGGGCATTCTCGAAGCGCTCGAAGTTCGTCGCGCCATTGGCGTAGGCGGACATGTCGATGACATTGTCCCACCGGAGGTTGTCGGTCCACAGCGGGTAGCCGCCGGGGCCGTAATGGGTCGCCACCGGATTATCGATGGGAATCTGGGCCTGCAAGCTGCCGATGGCCAGCATCGAAGCTGCCGCCATCAGACCAAATATCCGGCCATAGGGAGGAGTAACATTTTTATGCATAAGGTATTGAGTTTTAGGGTAATATCTCCCCTTAACCCTAGCAGGATACCGAAGCGAAAACTACCCCCAAACCGGACAATCCTTACCCAAAATGAACCACCCGTCCGCCCCGTCCGTTTGGTGGAGCCCGTGTTCAAGGCCTTTGTCCGAAATTGGGTAAAGATTGGCAGCCTTTGGGGTAGTTTTCTCAAGTGGATTCCGCTAGAGTGGGAGGGTTGCCAGTGTTGGCGACAAGCTTCTC
>SKLD01000242.1 GCA_007123395.1 Opitutales bacterium | reverse complement strand
GGTGTGTGGGGCGGGCTGTGCAGTCTGCGCGATTTGAAGAAGGATGTGTTCGGGTGAGGGGCGCAGGCCCCGCGTCCGGGGACGGCGGGCAAGCCGGGAAACAGTTTGTTAAAAACCTTCACCGTGATGCGGTGCGGCTTCGGGCAAACGAGGCCCGTTTCTTTGATGGCAAAAAAGGTGTCAGCTTATTTTTCCCTCGGCAAGAGATGGCGCAAACGCCGGGTGGTTTCCTCACGGTCAATCTCACTCGCGGCCACTGCCAGTGTCAGCGCTTCCCACTCCGGCCCGTCAGCCTCTGGCTCAAGGCCATTCAAGCGGAGAAAGACGAGGCACGAGCCCAGCGCCGCCTGCTTGTTGCCATCCACGAACGGATGATTCCTGCAAAGATAAAACAAATACGCCGCCCCTACTTCCGCGAGATCCCGATAAGGCGACCGACCGCCGAAGCTCGCCTGGGGCGCGGCAACCGCCGACTCCAGCAACGCCATTTCGCGGACGCCATCCGAGCCGCCGAAACGGGCGATGGCCTCCGCGTGAATCTCCCGCACAATCTCCGCCGTCAGATGAAAACAATTTTCCGGCGTGGCGCTCATGCCAGCTTTTTCATCGTTCGTGCGTAGCCCTTCATGGTCGCCTTGATGACCCGCGAGACTTCCGCCTTGGACGGCCTTGGGTGCAGAGGTGTGAGCGTGATCGTGCCGCCCTCGTGGACCTCGACGTTCACTTGATCACCGGCCTTCAAATGGGCCAGGTCCATCAAAGCCGTGTCAAACATCAACCCTTGTGAGTTGCCGATCTTTGAAATCCTTTTAATCACGGCGTAAAACTATGTTTTACGCCTTGTCTGTCAAGTCACGCAATCCGACGTTAGCGGGGATGCGGCGGCCGCGCCGGGGAATCCTGTGGTGTCGCGGCGTGTGCCGGGGAAGGTGCGGCGGTTGCCGCGGGCGTGTGCGTCGGCGTGGTGCGGAGCAAGCTCGCGCACCTACTTTGGCATTGGCCGCCGCCTTTTCGGGGACTGCCGGTAGCATTCGCGGGTAATCGAATGTTTTGGAAAAATTCGCTACGTATCGACGGAGCCCCGCCTCCGTCGACCCCATTCCAAGCCAAACGGCCCATGCAATTGAGGATTGCCCCACAATGCCAGCAACCTCCCTCCGCTTCCTTCCTGTAAGATCCTTGCCTGCGGCAGCCGTGTGGTTACTGTAATCATTAGCACGGTCAGTAAAGCCCGCTTGGACGGACGGTTGGGTGCGCTGTCCCGAGCGGAAGTGGCTGCCTTGTGCGCCCTCCTGACCGAGATGTACGGCACGCCCTGAGCCGCGGGGGTTTCACAGGAGCCAGCATTCCGCGCGCGAACCAACTGGATGGAAACTTCCGGTCGTTCGCCAGCCCGCACAAACATTGAAGTTTCATGGAAGGGTGTTCGCGGTTGCCGCCGGGGCAGCCTTCTCCGGTGCGGTGGCGCAATCGGCGGTATCCACGACTGCGCACACGGAGGTGCGCCCTCCATTCGTATTGGTGTGGATGATGCACATGGAGGTGCGCCTTGATTCGTTTTGGCGCGGGCGGCGCACGCGGAGGATACCCCGCCAACTATGGCTGATTTCGCCGGTATGCGGCGGGTTTCGCCTCGACGATTGCCGGGCGGAGCGGCGTTGACAATTCGATCTCTCCGCTGCTGAGGGATTTATGGGATTGTGCCGAGAACTGGCACGGGTTTTGATTTCCGCATTGCCTACGCTTTCTCTCATTCACCTCTATTTTATTCAAAAACCATGAAGACTACATATGCTGCCCGTTATCGCCGTGCGATCCTCCTTTCACTCCTCTGCGCCGTTGCAATTATGCTTGCGGGGTGCAGCCGGACAATCACCGGCTCCGGCCCGATGAAAACAGAGGAATACACACCGTCACCGTTCACGGCCTTGTCGCAGGAACTGCCCGCGAAGGTCACGCTCGAGGAAGGCGAGGCGCATGCGGTGCGGATCCACACCTACGAAAATCTTTTCGAGCACATTGAAGTCTTGGTCGACGGCGACCGGTTGCGCATCCGCTCGGACAAGAATTTGCGGGCCGATCCGTCGATAGCGGTGAGGGTGATCGCGCCGCGTATGGAGTCTGTCTCCATCGTTGGTTCCGCTACGGTCGGCGGGACTGCGACGCTGCGGGGAGAAACGGTGGCGGCGCGGATTTCGGGATCAGGGCGGATCGAGTTGCCGGTGGAGGCGACCGAAGCGGACATCGCGATCTCGGGATCGGGGCATATCCACCTCACCGGCGCGGCGGACTCCGTGCGTGCGCGCATCTCCGGTTCCGGCAACATCCGCACGGGTGAAATCGAGGCTCGCGACGCCGTTGCCGATATCTCCGGGTCCGGCAGCATCGAGGTGTACGCCTCGCAGAGCCTGCGTGCCCGTATTTCCGGTTCCGGCCGGATCATATATGGGGGTGATGCCGTGCCCGATGTCGCGGTCTCCGGCTCCGGTTCCGTCCGTCCCGCGAACCGTGAGGCGGTCGAATGAGTTGGTGGGATTTGGAGATTTGCCAGCCTGGGCCAATACCTTGTTGGAGTTCCGGCTTAGCCGCTCCCGGAAGGTCGGAGATTTTTAAAAAGCCCTCCGGCGCGGGCCGGAGGGCTTTGAAAGAACTAAATCGTGCAGCCCGGCTCAGCGGGTGGCTTCGTCGAGAATGTCGCCGAGGCTGGTGAGTTCGTCGCCGCCGAGCGAGTCGAAGGCGGCGGACTCAGCCGCGAGTTCGGATTCGCTGTAGTTGGCGGCCTTGATGCTCAGGCCGATGCGGCGCTCGTCGCGGTCGATCTTGATGACGCGCGCGGTGATCTCTTCGCCCACCTTGAGGTGGTCCTTGACGCGCTCGACGCGCTCTTCGTCGATCTGGCTGATATGCACGAGCCCGTCGATCCCTTCCTTCAGCTCCACGAATGCACCATAGTTGGTGATCTTGTTGACGGTCCCCTTGACGAGGTCGCCGATCTTGAAGTGGGTGTCGATTTCGTCCCACGGGTCGTTCGTGAGCTGCTTCATGCCGAGGCTGATGCGCTGCTGGCTCGGATCGACGTCGAGGACGATGGCGTCGACCTCGTCGCCCTTCTTGACCGCTTCGGACGGGTGGTTGATCTTGCGCGTCCAAGACATGTCGGAGACATGCACCATGCCGTCGATGCCCTCTTCGAGTTCGACGAACGCACCGTAGCTCGTGAGGTTGCGCACCTTGCCGCGCACGCGGGCGCCCACCGGGTAGTTGTGGCGGGCCATGTCCCACGGGTTGGTCTCGAGCTGGCGGATGGAGAGGCTGATCTTCTGATCTTCCTTCTGAATGCCGAGAACGACGGCTTCGACTTCGTCGCCCACCTTGAGGACTTCGCCCGGCTTGCCGATGCGCTTGGTCCACGAAAGCTCGGTGATGTGAACGAGGCCTTCGACTCCTTCCTCGAGTTCGACAAAGGCGCCGTAGGGCACGAGGTTGACGACCTTGCCGCGTACCTTGGCGTTGACCGGGTAGCGGTTTTCGATGCCGTCCCACGGGTTTTCGGTGGTCTGCTTAAGGCCGAGGGAGACACGCTCGCGGTCGCGGTCGACGTCGATGATCATGATGCTGATCTCCTCGCCCACCTTGAGCATCTCCGAGGGATGGCTGATGCGGCCCCAAGACATATCGGTGATGTGGAGGAGCCCGTCGAGACCGTCGAGGTCGACGAATGCACCGTAATCGGTGATGTTCTTCACGGCACCGCGGCGGACATCGCCCGGCTTGATTTCGGAAAGGAGGTTGCGGCGCTTTTCAAGGCGCTGTTCCTCGATGAGTTCCCGGCGGGATATAACGATGTTACGCCGCTCTTGGTTGATCTTGATGACCTTGAAGTCGTAGGTCTGGCCCACGTATTGGTCGAGGTTCTTGGGCGGCTGGATATCGATCTGCGAGGCCGGGAGGAATGCGTCGACGCCGATGTTGACGATGAGACCGCCTTTCACCTTGCCGCGCACGCGACCGCTGATGACCGAGCCTTCCTCGCACTTCGAGAGGATGTTCTCCCAATTCTTCTTTTGCTGGGCCTTGTCGTACGAGATGACGGGGTTGCCGTCGCGGTCTTCGATCTTCTCGAGGTAGACCTCGATTTCTTCGCCGATGTTCAGCTCGCCGACGTCGATAAACTCGCTTGTCGGGACAATGCCCTCGGCTTTCGCGCCGAGGTCGAGGATAACTTCGTTTTCACGGATTTCCGTGACAGTGCCTTTGATGATCTGGCCTTCTTCGAGGGTCTGGAGATTGCTCTCGGCCAGGAGTTCTTCCATTACGGAGGACATGATGATGTGTGTTTAAGCCGGTGCGCGGGTCCGCCGAAGTGCGTCGCCACGGCCGGGTTGAGGGTTTGACGTTTGTTGTTTTTGTTGAGTTTACGGTGATACAATTTTTCCCGTCTTTCGGAATGCGGGAAACGGGAGAACGTCGGGAACGAGCGCAGCGCTGGCAAGAAAAAATCACAAGCAGTTTCGATTTGCTCACGCGACGAAGATTCTCCACGCTTTTTTCATGCGGTTCGTTCAATCCTGTCTCATCCTCGCTCTTACTCTTCCCTCCGGCTTTGTCTTCGGGGCTGTTGTGACGTCGGCGCCGGTACCTTTCGAGTGGAGGGGAGCCGACTTTCGTGGGTATCTCGCGAAGCCCGCGAAAGAGGGGGAGGCGCGTCCGGCCATCCTTATCGTCCATGATTGGATGGGGCCGCGCGCTTATTTTGAAGAAATGGCTCGTAAGATCGCGGGGGAGGGTTTTGCCGCTTATGTTGCCGATGTTTACGGGATGGACACGCGTCCCGCCAACACCCAGGAGGCCGCGCAGGCCGCGGGCAAACTGCGTGGCGGCGACCGCTCGGAATTGCGCGCGCGGGCGGCGAAGAATCTTGAGGTCCTCCGGGCACAGGAAGGGGTGGATCCTTCCCGAGTTATCGCCATCGGATTCTGCTTCGGCGGAACAACCGTACTCGAGATGGCGCGCGACGGGTTGGACCTCACTGGAGTGGTTTCTTTCCACGGGAATCTGGAGTCGCCGCGCCCCGTCTCGCGGGAGGGTGCCGTGAAAGCCGCCGTGCTCGTGCTGCACGGGGATTCCGACCCGTATGTTCCCGAGGGCGAGGTGCAGGAGTTTCAGGATGAGATGCGCAAGGTGCGCGCCGACTGGGAGATGGTGAAATTCGGCGGTGCCGTGCATAGTTTTACGGACCCAGCGGCAGACTCCCCGGGAGCCCGTTACGATGCTTCCGCCGCCCGTCGCGCATGGGCAGTCTTCCGGGATTTCCGCGACGAGCTTTTCGCCCGATGAGAGAAGTGGAAACGGACAAAGGCAACAAGGAGGAATACGACTGCGTTCAACGCCGCGGGCGGACGATAACGAGGTCGGCACGCCGGTCGCGGGCCATTTGCGCCTCATCGGCCTCGGTCTCCGCCTGGAGATCGCCGTAGGAAACGGTTTCGATCCTTTCGTCAGCGATGCCGAGCTGGACGAGATATTGTTTGGCGCTGCGGGCACGGCGGTCGCCCAGAGCCATGTTGTATTCGGTGGTGCCGCGCCAGTCGCAGTGGCCTTCGATGATGAGGCGCGCCTCACGGTTGCGCTGCAAGTAATCGTAGGCTTCCTGCAGGGCCGGGCGGTCCTCGGGCCGGATGAAAGACTGGTCGAAATCGAAGAAGACCGAGGGAAGCAGGCCCTCGATGCGCTCGCCGTCACCATTGGCTTCGAAGGCGGCGTCGCGCATGGCCAGTCCCAGCGCCTCCGCGCGGGCCACGTCCTCGGGGCTGATCCAATCGAGCGAATCACCGGCTGTGCGCTGTCCCGCGACGGCCGTCATGGACGGATCTGGTGCCTGACGCTGGGTGCAGGCGGCGAGGGTGAAAACCGCGGCAGTCGCGAGGAGGAGCCGGTGCCATCTGGAAGCCTTGAACATAAACTGAGTGTGAAGATTGCTTGGAAAAAGTTCCGTATCCGCAAGGACTGACAGGAGGCAAGCCTCCGGTGCCGCCGGATTGCAGGTGCTCCGGAGACAGAATCAGAGGCTTTCCCATAGCGTGTGGAAGTGCAAGCACTAACCGCACAAAGAACGAAAATCCGGTGTTGCGGGACGATTGATGGGAGCGGAAATCCGGCCGCGACGGGCGAAGGGCGAAATCAGGATAGTGAAGGACGCGTCGGCGGCTCAATGATCCCGTATTCAATGGCGAACCGGGTGAGGCTTGCGATGTCGTGAAGATCGAGCTTCTTCATCAGGTTGGTGCGGTGGTTTTCCGCGGTCTTCACGCTGATGCGCAGCTTGTTCGCGATCTCCTTTGTGCTGTAGCTCTCGGCGATGAGCTGGAGGATTTCGCGCTCGCGCGCGGTGAGACGGTGTACGGCCGGATTGGCGACGCCCGCCGGGTTGGTCATGGCCTCACGCAGAATCTGCGCCACCTCGGGACTGAAGTAACTGCCGCCTTCGGCGACGACTTGGATGCCCTTTTGCAGCTCGGTGAGCGGAGCGGATTTGCCGATAAATCCGTGCGCCCCGGCTTCGAGGAGTTCGCGCAGAAGCGCGGAGTCTTGGTAGCCGGAGAAGACGAGGACCCGCGCCGTGGGCAGGTGCTTGGAGAAGCGGCGTAGAACTTCGGCACCGTTCAGCCCGGGCAGCATGACATCCAAGATGATGAAGTCCGGCTTCAAGCGCAGGCAGGTTTCGAGCGCGCTTTGCCCGTCGCCGCATTCCGCGGCGACATCGTATCCGGGTTCAGCGTGGACGATCTGCGCGATCATTTCCCGCACCGCGGTCTGGTCTTCGATGATGACAACTTTTTTCATGAGCGACTGAGTTTCTGGATTATCAGCAAGTTTACGGCGGCTTCGGCGGCCTGCTCTCTGTATGATCGGCAAGAGCGGCTTCATGGGGTCGGATGGTTGGTGGCCTTCATTTGTGGAGTTTGTGGCTGAATAGTGGTGGGCGATCAGGGACTCGAACCCTGGACCAAGAGATTAAAAGTCTCCTGCTCTACCAACTGAGCTAATCGCCCGAATCGTTTCATACCATTGAACAAGTGCAAGTTAAGGGCCGTGCTAAAGTGTGAAGCAAGACGAAAAAATGAAACTTATGCAAACCGGCTAGGATATTTGACTGGTTTCCCGCCTCCCTGCAATCCCTTAGATACAATAAACTTTGTGCCCAAGCCGATGGGATTTTTTGCCTTCGTGCGGAAAAGTCCTCCTCGCGCCGCATCTCAGCGCAGGGCGGTGCGCACCAGCTCCTCCGTCGTTGCTCCGTCCTCCGCCTTTTCGAGGGCACGGCGCACGGCGCGGTCGGCCGCCTCTAACTTGAAGCCGAGCGCGACGAGGGCCGCCACGGCGTCGCTGATGCGGGTGTCGCCGGCTGCCGCGGGCGCGCCCGCCGGGGTGCCGGTGGTTCCCGGCGAAGCGGCGGCGGGGAGACCGACCTTGTCTTTGAGTTCGAGGCAGAGCCGCTCCGCCGTCTTACGTCCAATGCCGGGGCACTTGGCGAGGGTGGCGGCGTCGCCGGCGGCAATGGCCTGCCGTAGACTGGGGAGGGAAAGACCACTCATGATGGCGAGGGCCAGTTTCGGGCCGATGCCGCTCACCTTTTCCGTCAGAAGGCGGAAAAAGTCGCGTTCCTCGCGGCGGTGAAATCCGTAGAGGGTCTGTGCGTCTTCGCGGTAGACCGCGAGGGTGTGCAGGCTGACGTTTTTGCCGGGGGAGGGGAGTTTCTCCGCTGTTGTCACGGGGATGGCCACGGCATAGCCCAAGCCGCCGACGTCAACGACGGCTTCGAGGGGCGTGGCTTCAAGGAGGGTTCCACTAAGGTGAACAATCATGGCGTAATGGATTCGGGATTGCAGGCGAGTGAGGGCAAGCCGCGGCTAACGCTTGCCGCTCAATCCGAGGACGTCCTCCATCCGGTAGATCCCCGGCGCTTTGTCCGCCAACCAGCGGATGCCGCGCAGGGCGCCCGCCGCGAAGATGGCGCGGTCAGAGGCGCGGTGCGTGAGTTCGACGCGGTCCTGCGGACTGATGAAAAACACGGTGTGCTCGCCCACGATCTCGCCCCCCCGCACGGCATGCACCCCGATTTCGTCGTCCGGGCGGGCGCCCGTAATGCCTTCGCGTCCGTGCCGGACGACTTCGGCGGAAAGCGAACGCGCCTCGCGGATAGCTTCAACGAGGTTTTCCGCCGTTCCACTCGGAGCGTCTTTCTTGTGGCGGTGGTGCATTTCCAGTACCTCCGCTTCGTAGGACGCGTCGAGAATCTCCGCCGCCCGGCGCGTCAGCCAAAAGAGGAGGTTGACGCCCACCGAATAGTTGCCCGACCAGAGCACGGGGCAAATTTGTGACGCGACCTCAATGCGGGTGCGCTCTGCGGCACTGTGGCCCGTTGTTCCGACAAGAAGCGGAACGCCGCTCTGCGCGCACAAATCCGCGAGGGGTGCCGTCGCCGTGTGGTGGCTGAAATCGATGACGCCGGCAATGCCTTTGAGGGATGACGGCAGTGCGTCGCCGACGTCGAGACACGGCGAGAACTCCACGCCGTGCTTCGGCGCAAGCCGGATCAATGTTTGTCCCATGCGCCCTTCGGCACCGTTCAGCAAAACCTTCATGCCCCGCCATCCCACTGATCCACCGCCGAATGGCAACGGCGATTTTCCGGGTAGGGTAGGTTGATCGAGTGGACGATGCCGGCGGATACGGTGTGATTTGCCGGATTCCGGCGAAATTTGCCGCGAAGGCCAAGGGCCTAAAGCGGCAGTACGAAAAAGCGATTGATTGCCAGTGGCTTAGAAGAATCCGGTCCGTTCTGGCACGGAATGCGCATTTCATGGATGTCATGGAACTCCTCCTCTATCTCGCGGCGGTCTTTTGCCTTCTCCTCGGAATCGCCGGAGCCGTCGTGCCGATTGTTCCCGGACCAGTTCTCGGTTTGGTCGCACTCCTTGCCCACAAGCTGGTGCTCGGCTCCGCTTCCGTTTCATGGACCTTCCTCACCCTCGCGGCGGTTGCCGTGGCCGCCGCCGCTCTCGTCGACCTCGTTCTCTGCGGCACCGCGACCCGCTGGTTCGGAGGCACCCGCCAGGGCGTCATCGGCGCGGTCTGCGGCCTCCTCGGCGGACTCCTCCTTCTCGGGCCCGTCGGATTGCTCGTCGGCCCGGTGATCGGCGCCGTCCTCTTCGAGTGGATCGAGCAGCGCTCGCTGCCCCGCGCCGCCCGTGCCGGGGTCGGGGCCATCGCCGGCGTGCTCGCCGCCACGCTCGCCCGCGTCGCCGTTGCCTGCGGCCTCCTCGCCGGTTTCCTCGCCACCGCCTAAATCCCTTTCCCGTCAAATAAATTATGTGTGAGTTGGTTTAGGCAATGAATATATCGATGAGATGATTTTAATTATGTAAAATAATTAATTTCTCGTATATTAAAACAAATAATTTAATTATGCGATAGATATGCTTTGGTGGTGGCGTGGGCGTGGGGCGCGATTGGTTTTGCCATGGGCGGGCGGGGCCGTTTGGCTTCCGCTCTATGAACCGCTTTTACGGGGAGTTCGATTATGTGCATTTGCCGGGGAAACGTCCTGAGGAAGACCACCGCAATCCGTTTCAAGTGGACCGCGACCGGGTTCTATTCTCCGCGCCGTTCCGGCAGTTGCAGTCGAAGACGCAGGTCTTCCAGTCGGGAGAGTATGATTTTTACCGCACGCGCCTCACACACACGATCGAGGTCGCCCGCATCGGCCGTTCTATTGCGGAATACCTGAACCATACGAGCGACCGCCTGCGCCCGGACTTCCAAATCGATCCTGACCTCGTTGAAGGGATTGGTCTCGCCCATGACTTGGGCCATCCGCCCTTCGGGCATATCGGCGAGCGCAAGCTGAATGAACTGATGGCTACCTCCGGCGGGTTCGAGGGGAATGCGCAAACCCTCCGTATTCTCACGGAATTGATCTATCCGCGCCCGAAACGGCCTACCGGCATGCGGCCGACGCGGGCCTTTCTCGACGGCACGATGAAGTACAAAGCGCTGCGGCGCGAGTGCCTCGGTGCCGTGCCGGACGGCTCGACGCCCGCCAACCACTTTCTCTACGATGAGCAGGCGCCTTATCGGGCTTTTGTTTTGGGCGACGAGTCCACCGGTGTTTCGGGCCCGGCCGCGCTCAATGCGCTGAAGAGCCTCGAATGCCAGATCATGGACTGGGCGGACGACACGGCTTACTCCTTGCACGACATCGTCGACGGGGTGCAGGCGCGCTTTATTTCGCCGGAATCGCTGCGCGCGTGGGCGGAGGAGCTGGACAATCTCAGCAGCTATCAGCGGACGATTCTCGACGAGATGATCGATGAGATCCGGCGCGGCGGTTTCGAGCCGCGCGTCGGCATTCGCATTGGGCAGTTCATCAAGGCCTGTTCGCTCGTTCCGGCGGACTCTCCCTTGGCGCACAAGACGAACCGCCACCGTTTCCGACTCGAGGTTGATGCAAAGGTGCGCGAAGTTTGTGAGCTGCACAAACGCATCGCCTTCGACCTAATTTTCCGTTCGGCATCGCTCCAGCAGATTGAGTTCAAGGGCGGATTTGTCCTTGAACGCTTGCACGAGGCCTACCTGCGGCACGGCATGCCGGGTCCGCAACGCCGCCTGCGCATCCTGCCCGACCCGTTCGCAGCCTGGGTGTCGGCGGCGGAGTCCGATGCACAGCGCCTGCGCTATCTCTGCGATTTTCTCGCCAACATGACTGACGCGCAGGCCATACGCGCGTTCAAACGCCTCTACGACGCCGACTTCGGTTCGGTAATGGATCCGTTTGCCTGACGGTAGGGAGTGATCTTTCCGCGCGCTTCTGCATCCACCGGTTTCTTTCTGCGGCGGGTGTTTGGACAACATTGTGTATTCTGGCGGGTTGCACGGGGCGCGGGGTTACGTTTTGCATGGGAGGGTGCGAGTTTTCCGGTCTGAGTTTTTCAATGATTACACGACCTACAGCTTCGGCTACTGCGAGTATGCGGAGCGGGAGGCGGGGGAGGGCGTGGGGCCTTTTTACGACGCCGGTTTTCTGCCCTACAGCGGCGATACGCGGATTAAGGCGGATGTCTTTTACCGTGCGCGCAGTCTGCGCGTCGACCTTGAGCGGATGCGCTTCGACAAGAAGCGGCGTTACCAGCAGCGGGCGGTGGAACAGGAAGCAGTGGAGTTCCGCGCGGAGCCCAAGGACGCCTTTCTCAAGCGGGCGGGGCGGCGGTTCCGCGCCGATGCCATCGCTTGGATTGAGCAGCGCTTCGAGCAGGCCTACCTGAACGACGCCCGGCTCGACTATGTGCTTGGAAAGGATTTTCTCAACACTGTGCTGTATGCTTCCCTTCGCAGCCGTCCGGTGGCCTACGCGCTCGTGTGCCGTTGGGAGGACGGCTTTCACTTTTGGTATTCGTTTTACGATTCGGCGCGGCACACGAAGCTTTCCCTCGGGAAGTGGCTTATGGGAAGGGCACTGGAGTGGGGGCGCTCGGAGGGCTTGCGGCACGGCTACCTCGGGACCGGTTACGGCGCGAAGAGCGCCTACAAGACGCAGGGTGTGGAGGGCGCGGCCTTCCACGACGGCAACGAATGGGTGAGCGACAAGGAGCGTCTCACCTTCCTCCGGCAACGCGACGTTTTGCGTCCTGCGCTGCGCACGGACCTCTACAAAGAAGGGCTCTACGGGGAGTGAGCGAAAAGGCGGCCGTGCCTTACGCCCATTCGGGCGGGTTTTGACAGTCTGGGCGGAGCACACCGATGCACGGCAGGTTGCGGTAGTGCTCGGCGAAGTCGAGGCCATAGCCGACGACAAACTCATCCGGAATGGAGAAGCCGACGTAGTCGGGCCGGGCGGGCACCTCGCGACGTCCCAGCTTTTCAAGGAGCACGCCGAAACGGAGTGTAGCCGGGCCGAGCTTGCGGATCTCGGCCGTTACGCGCTCGAAGGTGTGCCCGGTGTCAAGGATATCGTCGAGGATCAGCACGTGGCGCCCGCGCAGGTCGAGGCGCAGCATATCGATGATCTCTGGTTCCTGCACGGGGTTGGTGTCGTTGCGGTAGCTGGAGACGCGCATACAGTCAACCTGCATCGGGACGGTGATCTCGCGCAGCAGGTCGGCCACGAAGAGGAGCGCCCCGTTGATCACCGCGATAATCGTGAGGCTTCCGTATTCCGCGTAATCTTGGCTGATTTGCGCCCCGAGGGAGCGCACACGCCGCCGGAGGTCGTCTTCGGAAACAAGAACACGCGCGAGATCGTCGGCCATCAGCATGGACGTGGACGGTTGTCCGCCGCGTGAATCCGCGAGTGGCGTCTCCTCGTCGTCGTCGCTTTGCCGGGAGTTGGATTTGCTGCAGGGGTCTTTGCGCACAACCGCATCTTTGCAGCGGGAACGGCCGTGGCTTGCAAGCGAATCCGTGGTTGACAACCGGGAAACTAATAAGGACGATCACATTATGGAATAAGTCGGCAGATCGGTCCTCTCTATTCTTTTTGAGGGCATGACATCACCGTCGGTTCTTCCGCTCGCAAATGACAATGATCACAAACACCATCTACCGTATATGAAAACACTCGCCATTCTCTTCGGGGGCGCCGCACTCGCCTACGCCGTTGTCACTACCGCCGGCACAGGGTCCGGTTGCTGCGCAGCCACTGCGGCCGCGCTGTTTCCGCCCACGGAAGCAAAGAAAACAGCTGTCGCTGTTTCTGCCTGTCCCGCTTCCGCCCGCGATGTCAAAGCTGCCGCCAGTTCCTGTTCGGCGACCGGGGTTCTCGCCTCCGCACCCGCTGAAAAGGCCTCCGCCGCCAAGGTTTCCGGTTGCTGCGCGGGTGATGCCGTTCCCGTAAAAGCCTCCGCTCAAAAGACGGATGCATCGTACTGCCCCGTCACGGCGGTTCTCGCCTCGGCCAAGGCGGCGTCCTGTGGTTCCTCTTGCGACGACAAGGCGCAAGCGGCCTCCGCAAAGGCTGCCGACTGCGCTACCGCGTGCTCCGTCACGGTGGAACAGGCTTCTCTGCAAGCGGACGGTTGCTGCGCTACCGCCGCCAAAGCCGAGATGATCCGCGCGGAGGCAAAAGACACGCGCGCGGCTGCCTCTTGCTGCGGGGGTGACGAAGTCGCTGCCGCCGGTTCGGGCGCACAAGCCGTTCTCGCCGCCATCTCTGGAGGGGAGCAGTGCGGCAAGTGCGAATGCGACAAGGAGTGCTGCGCCGGCGATGATTGCTGCGAATCCAAAGTTGAAGGCACGCAGGTTAAAGCCGAGGCATCCTCCTGCTGCGAAGGCGCCGCGGATCTTGCCAAAGCCGGAAGCTGATTTTGCCATCGCTTTCCGGTCCTGCCCCGGAAACGGCCAACAGTAAAATTTCTACACCGCCTCCCGGCCTCAGCGCCGAGGGGCGGTTTTGTTTTCAGCCGATGGTTGCGGTGGCGGCTGTCCGTCTGGCGTCTTCTGCCGGATGACGATAATCGCTCCCGTGATGACGAGCAAAGAGGAGATCAAGAAATAGGGCTCGGGCATTTCCGCGAAGACAAAATACGCGAGAATGCCGGCAAAGACGAACTGGTGCAAGTTGACGATGGCAACGGTCTGCCCGCGCATGTGACGCAGTGCCCAGTTGATGATGCTGTGGCCGAGAACCGTCGGCACTGCTCCGAGCGCGAGGATGCACAAGAGCTCGCGCTGGATGTCCGGGCCGATGAGGTTGTCCACGCCACCGAACGGGAAGACCAACGCCGCCCCGGCGAGCGCGAAAACGGAGGCGAGCAGGTAGACGGGTACGACGTAGAGGTAGACGGACGGAATATCGCGGTTGCGGCGGGCCGCCGTGAGGTAGAGTGCATAGCCGAGCATGGACAGAAAGCACACCGCGTCACCAAGGGCATACTGCGCGCTGAGGTGGAAATCGCTCACGCCAAGGAGCACCACGCCGGTGAGGGCAAATCCGGTGCCCGCGATCTCCGGGCGGGTGAGCCGCTCGCGCAAAAAGAAGTAGAGCGTAAACGGCATCGCCACCGGGACCATGTTCACAATCAGGGTGGCGTTGGCGGCCGGAGTCATGCGCGCACCCATGATCCAGCTCACAAAGTGCAGCGCGAGAAAGAGGGCGGGGGGCACGATTTTGCGTACAAAAGCGGTGTCCATGCGGAACCGGTATTGCTCACGTGCGCGCAGGTAGAATGGGAGGAGGAAAAGCCCGCCGAGGATCAGGCGGTAGGCCGTGAGCATTACGGGGTCGGTCTCGCTCCAACGAATGAAGATAACCGAAGTTGCGCAAGAAAAGACGCCGAAGATGAGAATGAGAAACACCATGGAAAACAACGCACCTTGCGGTGCATACCCGCTCTCCGCAAGCGCCGTAGCGACGGAGCCGCGCCTCCGTCGATCCCGCCGTGAATCTCGCAGCCCCGGCCTTGCTTTGGTGGCGGCCGTGTGCTGTATTCGGGCAGTTTATGATTTCCCTTGAATTATTGAGTCTGCACAAATCGGCTCCTCACGCAGGCGTATGGACTCCCGTCTTTCAGGACGAACTGAGAAAACGGGGTAACTACCGCCGGTTCGAAAGCACCAGCGATTGGGATGCCGCGCGCCTCGCCGAGACTGTGCGTGGGGCCGATGTTCTCGTCACCGCGTGGGACAGCCCCGCACTGCCCGCCGCCCTCGCCGAAGACCCCGGCCGCTTGCGCTACATCTGCCATGTCAACGGCGCTATCCGCAGCTATGTGCCGAGGGCGCTCGTAGAGCGCGGAATGACGGTGACCAACTGGGGGCCGGCCCCCGCGCGCCACGTCGCTGAAGGTGCCCTTGCGCTTCTCCTCGGCAGCCTCAAACAACTTCCCGAGCACGTCATCGCAAAGCGCGCGGGGCAGTGGCGCGTAGCGCGGCCCGACTGGGCGGGATCGGTCAATGGGCTCCGCCTCGGTGTCTTCGGTCTCGGAGTCATCGGGCGGGCCTTTGTTGATTTCGTGCGTCCGCTCGGTCCCGAGCTGATCGGCTACGATCCCTACCTGAAGGAATGGCCGGAGGAAGTACGGCGGGTCGATTCCCTCGATGCCCTTTTCACGGATTGCGATGCGATTGTCATTGCCGCCGGACTCAACGAGGAGACGCGGCGCAGCGTCGACGCCCGCCGCCTCGCCATGCTCCCGGAGGGCGGCATCGTCGTGAATGTAGCCCGCGGCGGCCTCGTCGACCAAGACGCTCTCCTCGCCGAAGTGCGCAAGGGTCGTCTTCGCGCTGCCCTCGACGTCCTCGACACCGGGGGCAAGGATTGGTTCGAACCCGACGATCCCGCGCGTCAACTGCCGAACCTCATCCTCACGGCCCACGCAGTCGGTGCCCAAGGATGGAACGCCGCCCTGCGCGGCTCGGAGGGACAACTTCGCGACTTTCATAAAATCTGCCTCGGAAACATAGACCGCTTCCGCGCGGGCGAACCCGTTGAGCACGCCTTCGACCTCATACGTTATGACCTCTCCACCTGACTCCGCCATACCCCTCCTGCACGACATCTACCTCGCCAGCGTGGCACTCGAGCCCAACCGCTGGAAGAGCGGTGAAAAACGCCGTCCCAGTTTGCGTCTCGACGAATTTTCCGCCGCCGCCGCCGGAGCCGGGTTCACCGGGTGGGAACTTTGGGAAGACCACCTCTATCTCCATCCCGGGGACGAGCTGGCATCCCTCAAGCAGACCGCCCTGCCGGTCCGCGTCTTTAATACCTACACCATTCCCGGCGTATCCCCGCCCGATCGTATGGACGCTGTCGCCGAAGCCGTCAACGCCCTCGCCGCCACGCTGCGCGGCGTGAAGTTCAATCTCGGGTCGGCCAAAGACGCCGCTGCCGACGTCGGCGCGCAGATCGAGGCGGCACTGCATTGGGCGGAACGACTCCCGCCGCACGTTCGACTCCTTTGCGAATGCCATCCCGGAACCGTCATCGAGGAGCCCGCCGCCGCCGCGCGGGCCTTCGCGGCATGGCCGCGCGAACGGTTCGGCGCCATCGTGCATACCTTTGGCCAACCGCCCGCCCGCCTCGGGGAATGGTTCGATGCCCTTGGTGAGCGCATTGAACACCTCCACGTCCAGGCGCGCAACGACCAACGCCAATGGACCCCGCTCGCCGGGATGGAGCCGACCTTGCGCGCGGTTCTCGCGGACTTGCGCGGGCGGAGTTTCCGCGGGACCGCCGCGCTCGAGTTCGTCTACGGCATCGGTCAGCCCGGCGAGTCGCCCGAAACCCTCTTTACACAGGCCCGCGCCGACCTTGCCGTCCTCCGCAAAAGCGGTTGGTGAGGACCGGATTTCTTTTTGAAGAAAAGCTGTTGACCCCTTTCGCGCAAACTGTCTCCTTCTTCGTTTTTCCATTCGGCGAGATAGCTCAGTTGGTAGAGCAGAGGACTGAAAATCCTTGTGTCCCCGGTTCGATTCCGGGTCTCGCCACCACTTTCATAATGCCCGCAAGTTCAAGGTCCTGCGGGCTTTTGCTTTGTCGCGCGGCGATTGTCCCCGAAAAACGTTGACGTGGGACGGTGTTCAGAAAATTCTGAACACTCTTATCTTTTTCAGGCAATGAACCGAGCCGCTGAAAATCGAAGACCGCTGCCGGATTCCGCGGCCGCCTCGCGCGGCGGCGCATGGGAACGCGAAGTGGTCGACTTTTACATCCATTTGGCGCAAGCCTTTTCGCTGCCGAAGTCGGTGGGGGCGATTTTCGGCGTGCTGTTTGCATCGCCGCGACCCCTCTCGC
>SKLD01000351.1 GCA_007123395.1 Opitutales bacterium | reverse complement strand
GCAGACGGGGCGGGTGTGGAGGCAGAGGAAGACGGGGCAGGTGCGGGATCGGGCACCGGAGGCCCCTCGCGGGGCGGCGCGGGAGCGGAGGAGGAGGCACCGCCCGCCGTCGGACGGGTGGTGGTTGCCGACGTAGGCACGGGGGCGGCGGCACCGGCCACCGGGCGTGGAGACGGCGTCGGGGCCGGGGCAGATGCACGCTCCGTATCACCGGCGAACCTCTGCGATCCACCGTCGTCCGCAGGCGCGGCCTGTTCGAGCGGTTTGCGGGCGGCTTGGCGCAGGCGGGCGAGGAGCGCCTCCATAACAAAGCGGCGCACCGCGCCCTCGTCGCGGAAACGCACTTCACGCTTTGCGGGGTGGACATTGACATCCACTATATCGCTCGGGACGTCGAGAAAGAGAAAGGCGACGGGGTAGCGCCCGCGCGGGAGGTAGGTGTGGTAGCTCTCAATGAGGGCAAAATTGAGCAAGCGGCTGTCGACGGGCCGCCGGTTCACGTAGCAGGCCATCTCGGCGCGGGTGGAGCGGCCCCGGCCAGGCAGGGCGACGAGGCCGTCGATCCGCCAACCTTCCGCACTCGCCGCCTCCACCTCCATGAGATCACCCGCCGTGCGCCGCCCGAAGACCTCGGCCACGCGTGCCTCGCGCGAGTCGCAAGCGGGCGACTGAAAGACCGTGCGCCCGTCTTCAATGAGCGTGAACCCCACCTCCGGGTGAGCCACCGCAAGGAGGCGGCAGAGGTGGATGATATGAGCGGACTCGGTACGGTCGGTCTTGAGGAACTTGCGCCGCGCAGGCACGGTGCTGAAGAGGTGGGCGACCTCGACGACCGTACCTTCGGGCATGCCGCAGGAGCGCGCGGACGGCGCAGCCCCGCCGGACATCGTTATCTCGATACCCTCCCCCGCCCCGCGCAGGCGCGTGCGCAGGCGGAACTTCGACACGCTCGCAATGCTCGGCAGCGCCTCCCCGCGAAACCCGAAACTCCCGACCCGCAGGAGGTCGCGCGCTTCGCGGATTTTCGAGGTGGCGTGCCGCTCGAGGCAGGCGCGGGCGTCCTCGGCATCCATGCCCGTGCCGTCGTCGGCCACGCGGATGTAGGCCTTGCCGCCGCGCCGGAACTCCACCTCAACCGTGCGCGCGTCGGCGTCGAGCGCGTTTTCGACCAGCTCCTTGACCACGGCGACGGGCCGTTCCACCACTTCGCCGGCGGCGATCTGGTTGGCCACGTGGTCGGGGAGTTTGAGGATCCGGCCCATTACAGAGGACAGTGCATGTTCACGCCGCCGGACGGAAGACCAAATCCGCCCCGCGGCGGGGAAATCCACATCCATCCGATTAGTTAATTTAATTTGCATTAGAAGTTTATTTGCTCGAATCTTGATATGATGAACGACAGCCTTCCTCTCCTACCCTTCGTCGTCACCGCGCTGATCGCCGGTCTCGCCGGCGGCATCGCGATGAACACGCTGATGCGTATCCTCTCCCAAAAGCACGCCACGCCCGTCGACATGACAAAAGTCATCGGCAGCCTGCTCACCCGCGGCGGCGGCGCGGCGGCGGGCACGGCGGTCCACCTCGGCTGCGGCGGCGTCTTCGGCCTGCTTTACCTCTGGGGACTCCATGCGATCAACGAAGTTTCCATGCCCTCGGCCATGCCCATCGGCCTCGGCTTCGGTATCGCGCACGGGATCTTTGTGAGTATTTTGCTCATGTATCTGGTGCGTGACGTCCACCCGCGCGAGGAGCACCGGCGCGACAGTGTAACCTTCGCACTCGGACTCGTCTATGTGGGTGGGCACGCCGCCTACGGATTCACCGTGGGCTTGGTCGGCGGCCTACTGGCCATGGCCTTCGGCGGCTGAAACGGGCACAGGCGGCGGAGCCGGCTCCGCCGCTCCCGCCCGCGGGGCATGGTGCGTGGCAAGCGCGCCGCGCGACCGCTCCACGCTCTCGGCGAAGGCCGACACATCGGCGCCGCGCCCCTCAAGGTAGTCCGCTGCGAGCGCGCGCAGGTCGTCGTAGGTTGCCACGCGGTCGAGGGCCGGGCGCAACTTGCGGCAGCCCGGCATGCGCTTGGTGAAACTCTTGAGCCGCGCGCGCATCCATTGCAGGCGGTCCCAGCGACCGGGGCGCAGGGTATGGCGCATGAGCGTGTCGCAATACCAGAGAATCGTCGCCCAACGCTCTTCCAGCAACGGCTCGGGCGGAACGGCACCCGTTTCCAGATATCCCTTGATCTCCCGGAAGATCCACGGATAGCCGAGCGCGGCCCGACCGACCATGAACCCGCGCACGCTGGTCGACGGCAGGCGGTCCGCGACGTCCTTCGCCGACTCGATGCCGCCGTTGCCCACAACGGGGATCCCGGCCGCCGCCGCCACCGCCTCGATCACATCCCAGCGCGCCTCCCCTTGGTAGCCCTGCACTTTCGTGCGCCCGTGTACCGTGAGCGCACGGATGCCCTCGCCTTCGAGGAGACGGGCGGCCTCTGTCGCGACAATGCTCCGGTCGTCCCAGCCGATGCGGATCTTCGCCGTCACCGGCACGCGCGCGCCGACAGCACCGACCACCCCGCGGGCGACCGAGGCGAGACGCGGGAGGTCGCGCAGGAGCGAACTGCCCGCGCAGTTGTCCACCACCTTGGGGGCGGGGCAGCCGAAGTTCAGGTCGATAAAGTCGGGCGCGAGGCGGTCGACAATGCGCCGCGCGGCCTCGCCCATCTTCGCCCCGTCGCTGCCGAAGAGCTGCACCCCCATGGGCCGCTGCGCTTCCGTGAAATCGACCGTTTCCCACGCGTTCACCTCGCCGTCGGGATCGAGAAAGCGGTTGGCCATGACAAACTCGGAGACCAGCACGTCCGCCCCCTCGCGCTTGCAGAGTTCGCGAAAGACCACGTCCGTAAAGCCCGCCATCGGGGCGAGGACGAGGGGGAACCGGCCTTCATCGAACCATGGAAGCATCCCCCCACCTTCGCGCACGACCCGCCGCCCCGGCAAATCCAAATCCCGCCCCGGACTTCACCGCGAAAACGTGCCGTCGCGCAAAAACCGGGGCGTCGCCACCGCCAGGGTCACCGCCGCGAAGAGCAGGAGCACCCCCGCGTACGGCCAGACCTCGGCGAAGCCCGCGTCGCGCCAAAGCACGGCGAGGAACCCTTCCATACCCCAGTAGACCGGCGACAACGGGCTGATGTATTCGCGCAAAAACGCGGGAAAGAGAAAGGCCGGAATCATCGCGCCACCCAGCGCGCTCATCGTCAGAATGAGCAGCGTGGAAACACCCTGGGCCTGCGCCGCCGTGCGGGTGAAGGCGCAGAGGATCATCCCGAAACCCGTCGCCGCCGCCGAGAGGGCGAGCGCGACCATGGCAACGAGCGGCATCTGCCCGGGCCGTGCCACGACATCGAAGACAAGGTGGCCGAAAAGAAACAGCACCGCCACCTGCGTGAACCCGAGCACCATGCTGAAAAGGTACTTGCCGAGGAGAATCTGGCCGCGCGAGACCGGCCCGGCGAGCAGCCGGTGGAGAATCTGCTGGTTGCGTTCCTCGAAGAGCGAAATCGCCGCCGCCGTGAGGCCGAAGAGCAGAAACATCGAGGCAAAACCCGCGATGCTCTGCGTGGCGGGATTGCGGCCGCGGCCATGCACCTGCTCCCTCTCGAGATCGAGCAAGCCGCCGAGCGCCTCGCCGGCGGCGCCGCCGTCCGCCCCCGCCTCCCCGCCGAAGAACGTCGCCGCACCGTCGCGTACGGTCTCCACCATGGAATCGAAACCCCGCAAAGTGTCCTCCGGATCGGCCCCGAACACATCCGCCCCGAACGCCGCCACATTGTCGCGCAGTGTTTCCCATCCGCCCTCGCCGAGGACGGACTCCGCCCGCTCCTCCATGTCCGCGAGGAGGAGGCCCGGCAACTCTGTGAAGAAGGCGCGCTGGAGCAGTCCCGTGACCATGGCGTTCTCCATCGGGTTCTGCGGATTGTTGAGAAAGCGCAGGCGGTACCCAAAATCCCCGCTTTCAAAGTCCTCCGGAAGGATCACGGCGAAGCGGAAGGCCGAGGCGTTTGTCCGCAGCAGGCGGCGGGCGTCTTCCTCCGTGAGAGGCACCGCCCCGTCATCCTCCGTCCGCTCGCGGACGACGCGGAACGCCGCCTCGCGCTCCAGCGCGGCCACGAGCCGCGCCGAAGCCGCCGTCCCCGCTTCGTCGACGACCAGCAGCCGCACGCCGGACGGCCCCGACGACGTTCCGCCGAGAGCAAACCCGAAAAGCAGTATGAGCCCCATGGGTACGAGCAGCGTGATCACCGCCGCCACCCGGTCGTTGAGAAACACCCGCACGTCCTTGCGGAAGAGCAGCCACACCGTCCTCATTCGCGCAACTCCCTCCCCGTGAGTTCGAGAAACACCTGCTCAAGGCTCGGACGCCGCACCTCGAACCGGGTCTCCGGAAAGCCCGCCGCCCGCATGGCCGCCCCCACGCCGTCCGCGCCGAGGTCCTCCGCGGGCGCGAACGAAGCGTATCCGTTTTCCTCCCGCCACCGGCCCTTGCCTTCGAGGACCGCGCGCAGCGCCGCACGCTCCGGACACTCGAAAAACCGGAACACCGGCGCGGCATGGGCGCGGGCCACCAGTTCATCCCGCGTGCCCGCCGCGAGCAACCGCCCGTGGTCAATGATACCGATGCGGTGGCACAACCGCTCCGCCTCCTCCATGTAATGCGTCGTGTAGATGACCGTCAGCCCGGCGCGGTTGCGCGCCTCGATCAACTCGAAGAGGGCGTTGCGCGACTGCGGGTCCACCCCGGTCGTGGGCTCGTCGCACAGCAGGCACGGCGGATCGTGCAGAAGGCTTACGACGAGGTTGAGGCGGCGCTGCATCCCGCCGGAGAAGGCCTTTAGCGGTCGTGACGCCGCTCCCAAAGGTTGGCGAGGCGTAGCAGCTCGCCGCCCCGCCGCTCAAGGGTGGCGCGGTCGAGCCCGTACAAGCCGCCGAAGATCTCAATATTGGCCCACGCCGTTAGATCAAGGTAGAGCGCGATGTGCTGGGGCACGAGCCCGACCGGCACCTTCGCCTCCACCCGCCCGCCGTCGGCCTTAAGCAGGCCGGTGAGGATGTGCATGAGCGTCGACTTGCCGGCGCCGTTGG